>DASWID010000108.1 GCA_036397855.1 Thermodesulfobacteriota bacterium
CCAGCCACTCAGCATAGGCCAGCCGGGATGAACACACTTTGCAATTTCATCTTTAAACCAGACCTCTGCCATCAAATCTAAATTACCCCTTTCAAGGGCCTTGTAGAATGTTGCGTTCGCACTGAGTACCTCTTTAAGCTCGTCGGGCATAACAGAAAGCCTCCAATAAATAAGCGTTAATTTTCAAATCCCATGCACCAAATTACAAAAAAAGTTAACCACAAAGGCACGAATACACCAAGTTGAAAGTTAGAATTAAGAAGCCAGAATTCAGAATACAGAATCCATAAGGAAATAAAACTCCCGTCTTCTATCTCCTGTCTCCTGTCTCCCGTCTTCCGTCTTCCCTCTCCCGTCCCCTGTCCCCTGTCTTATGATCCAATCTTCTCCAGAATAGATTCGATTTCCTCTCTAACTGAGTTATCAGTTTCAACGTTTAAATGCTTCGATAAAGTATCATATGATTCATTTCCCTCAAGCTTCCACAATGCCCACACAGCGTGCGCCCTTATCAGCGGTTCGTCATCCTTCAAAGCCTCTTCGATATAAGGTATGAAAGCCTCACTCCCAGAATTTCCCATCGCGACCATTACGTTTCTCAAAAAGCCCTTTCTCTTTGCCCTCTTAACCGGACTATTCTTAAAAACCCTTCTAAATTCCTCAATAGATAATTGTGAGAGATAGACGAGATCAGGATTATATAAAGGATTCCTCGGTTGAAATGATTCAGATTCTGACACTTTGGCTTTCCTGTTCCAGGGACATACATCCTGACAAATGTCACATCCGTAGATGTTATTATCCATCTTCTCCCTGAGATCAAATGGAATCTTTCCCCTGAATTCTATAGTAAGATATGAAATGCATAAATTCGAATCCAGGACATATGGATTTCTAAGCGCATTTGTTGGACATACATCTAAACACATGGTACATGTCCCACACCTGTCAGGAACGGGACTATCATAATCTAGTTCAAAATCTGTTATTATTTCACCTAGAAAAATCCAGGAACCTATATCCTGGTTTATTAAACATGTGTTTTTCCCATACCAACCAATCCCGGAATACTTTCCATAAACCCTCTCCAGTACTGGCCCCGTATCGACATACAGACGCGATTTTATATCTTTTGGAGCAATTTCCCTGACATGTCCTTCAAGCAAGAGTAACCGCTCGTTCATAACATCATGATAATCGTCACCCCATGCATAACGTGAAATCCAACCTCTATTCTTATCTGTTTGATCAATCGAATAAGGATAATCCGTGTTGTAATTCATTCCACATGAAATTACAGATCTTGCGTCAGGAAGTATATTCTTTATGTTTTCTCTTTTTTCGGGATCCCTTTCCATATATTTCATCTCCCCTGCGAAACCCCTCGCCAGCCACTCTTTGTAAAACTGATTTTCGGGAAATGAATCCACTGGAGAGATACCCACCAAATCAAACCCGATCTCCAAGGCCTTATCTTTAATGGATTTTGTAAGACTAACTGTATCCACAAAGGTTTATTGTATCATGGCAGCTATTCGACAGCTAATGCTTATCATTCTATTCATGCAATTAACAAACAATAAATGTGAGGGGATTAAAAGAAACCAAATAGGGACAACATGCGTCCCATCTATCCTTTTAGCCGAACATTATCAAGAAGATGCATCTGTGGGGCCACACTTCGACGGGCTCTGCGATTGATTCAGGACGGGTGATCGGCTATTTTCAGGTCAACACCTAACCACATTCAACCTAAACAACTCGTCCTGAGCAGTGAGTCCTGAGTTCCGAGGATATTGAAGGAACGAAGAATCGAACTGTTGAGGGATGTCATGCCTTAAGTATTTTCACACTTCGACAGGCTCAGCACAGGCGCTTCGACAGGCTCAGCACAGGCACTTCGACAGGCTCAGCACAGGCACTTCGACAGGCTCAGCACAGGCACTTCGACAGGCTCAGCACAGGCACTTCGACGAGCTCAGTGTGAACGGGTTTATACTCTCCTAATATGATATCGTAAGTCCAAGCCGTGCATCCTGAGCCCAGTCAAAGGATGATATATAAGAATTTGAATAAACTAAAATCCCCCTTAGACAGAGCGCTTCGACGAGCTCAGTACAGAAAAGGTGATCGGCCTTTTCTAAGTCATCCACGGATAGGCGGAGTTTTCAAATCCCGCATCAGTTAAAAGGACAGAAAAAATAGAAACAGACATCCCCATTTATCTATATTCATTTTAACGGACACAGTCAGATAAGATAAATCCATGAAAGACATTTCAACACATCAGATGTAACGGAAAACAAATTGATAAGGGGTCGCAGAAGATGGAAAGCTATCCTTTAAAACACTTTACCTTTGTTATCAGCTCCGCTACCTCCCTTACAGCCTCTTCTCCAATTCCGTATGTCACGTAATAAGAATTAGCCTTTATCTCAAGCGGAGCGTCTGCAGGTGCGACAGAGAAGTTAACATTTTTGATAAAGTCAAGGTCGGAATGATCCCAACAGAAAAATGCTATATTTTCGTTTAAGACCGAATGCTCACTTTTCAGTTTAGAGTAAAATTTTAAGTTTTTTGATATACCCTCATAGAATATGTCAATCCCGAGACGATTGATTATCGATGAAATCTCATTCGATGTCTTATTTGAAAATGCAACACTCTCAATTCCGACATTTTTTAAAGTATTTATATGATGACCATTCCTCATACCAGGATTGTTCAGGTATAGTGAGATCAAGTCTTTTTTAATAAACCCGTCTGCATTTATTAAGAACAGCTTAATTTGACTAAGCTTTTCGATAAGATCGGTTCTTAGCTTGATCAACATACATTTCTCAAATTTCAATTGCCGAATTAAATACCATTTTAAGCCCTAAATCATCAAATAGCAAGTAT
>DASWID010000109.1 GCA_036397855.1 Thermodesulfobacteriota bacterium
GCTCCCAACAGTGTCCTTAGACGGGATTAGTGATGAGGCATTTTTAAAGCTTTCCTAATAACAACAATATAAGCAATATTATCAGTATCACTCCGATTATTCCGCTAGGTCCATAGCCCCAACTTCGAGACCAACCGTGTATCGGAATCACCCCTACCAAAATCAGGATTAAGATGATAATTAAAATTGTGCCTATAGACATGATGTTACCTCCTTTTTAATTAGTTACGGGATCAGCCGTAGTGTTGCTTAAGATCCCTTGGCCTATTTCACAATGAGACTGTTTTTAACTGACCTAACACCTTTGACACTCTTGGTAATCTCAACTGCCTTACGGGCTTGCTCAGCGTTGTTAACAAATCCGCTTAGCTGAACTTCCCCTTTGAAAGTTTCCACACCGATATCAAGGCTTTTTACATCCGGATCGGCCAAAAGCGCGTACTTCACTTTTGTGGTGATAACGCTATCGTCTACGTATTCTCCCGTAGTCTCTCGAGTGCGGCTACCTGCACAGCTCATCAACGCAACCATAAGTAAAAGACATATAATGAGACTTAAATTTCCGGTTACTTTCTTCATGAAAAACCTCCTTTTTTATGAGTGTTAAAAAATTAACCAGTTTTATTTATACCAAAAATCATCGAGGTTAAAAAAAGACCTATATCGAAAGTCCTATTTCCAGGCTATTTATGACCTTTCAAGGGGGTCGAATCTTCGGGGTCGTATCTGAACAATCAACTTTTCTTATCATATACTTAACTCATTTGTTTAATGTTGACGGGCTGTTGCCCAAATCCTCCAAGTAGTAAAAAAATTTGACACAAAAAAAAGATCTTTTCAATAGGTGTGTAAAAATCATTCAGGCGGCCTTCCTTTTTTGGTTAATTTTCTCATCTTCTACCATTACTCCATCAACAAATCTTTTTCCCGAATAAACCTTCGGTAACGACCAGTATCCTTTGAGTGCACGAAAGTCCTTCCCAGATACACCCCTTTATTCATAATATATATTAGGTAAATAAAAACCTTTTAATGAGGGAAACAAACAAATTTTAATAGATTTTTCTAAAATTCAATACAATCTTCCAACATCTAACAGGTTTAGACCCTAGGGTGATTTTTCTTGACGAGAGATATTCTTTGTTGTACGGTATTGGGAATAGAAATGCTTTATGTATAGAATGGGATCATAGGTCGTAATGAATAGGAGGTGTTACATGCATTATTTCAATTACATCCTCTATTTTCTCCTGTTGATTATATTCGCTTTCTCGGTCTCGACTGATTCAGTTTATGCGAAGGAAAAAATGAACAAGAAATGCAAAGACATGGATCGGAATAAGGATGGTGTCATCACTCGCGAAGAATGGCGGGTTAGTATCGATAGGTCTTTTGATAACCACGATTGGAATGGTGACGGTGTCCTCTCAGGTAATGAAGTGGAGGCGGGCGCACCTTGTGGTGAGTATGATGATGACGACGGTCGTCGTTCCGACCCATTTGGTGCATTCGATCGCAACAACGATGGCGTGATTTCCCGCAGCGAATGGACGGGTACGATCGAGGACTTTAATCGTCTTGATGATGATCAAAATGGCGTTTTAAGCCTTGAGGAGTTTCATGAACGCGCCGCGTCAGATCGTTTTCGCGAGCTCGATCACAATAACGATGGGGTCATTTCACGCGATGAATGGCATAACACCAGTCGGTCATTTGAAGGGCTGGATCGCAACCGCGATGGAACATTAAACCGTGATGAATTTTACAATCGGGAGCAGGTTCGAGCTGCTGTCTTCTATGAACTCGATGTTAACAACGATGGTATGATCTCACGCAGCGAATGGCGTAGCGATGCCGAAACCTTTAACCGTCTGGACACCAATCGGGATAACCTTTTGAGCGAGAATGAATTTTACTCTCGTCAAAGCGAAACTGGTATCCTTATTGAACAAATCTTTCAGGAGATCTTTAGAAAGCGGTAAAAATTCGTCTGCTGGGATGGAGATTTGAGGGTCAGGCTTTGCTTATTTGATTATTGTAATTATTTTGATAATTTCAGTTTTTCACTAGCCATAAAGGAAAAAAAGATTTCTCAAAGATCCTTGCCCTTATCCCCTAATAAATCAAGCCAGCCGTTTCCTTCGACTATGCCTCAGCGCGGACGGCTGGGGTATTGAAGGACTCACGACAAGATTTGAAATAATAAAAAGATCGGTTCCACAAAATAGGCTTATGCCACAATAAATTTGTCGGATAGCCTTTGGGTGTGACGGATGTAGGCTTTTTCGGCTACCTTTTTCTCGATGCTTATCTGAATAGTAAATGATAAGAATTTTTTGATTATAAAATCGGATTTACCTGCAATTTTAATGTTTTGGTCGTATAATTACTTGTAATGCACAACGAATTTACCGCTATAATCGAAAAAGACGATGATTGGTACATAGCATACTGCCCGGAGATCCCCGGCGCTAATGGGCAGGGTAGAACAATAGAGGAGTGTCGAAAAAGCCTTATGGATGCTATTAACTTAATTCTAGAAGACCGCAGAGAAGATTCATTAAGGGGAATGCCCGAGGATGCGATTAAAGATGTGGTTGTCATTGAATGAGGCGCAGTTCTCTCCTTAGGCACCTTAGGAAGCATGGATGCTATCTTAAGCGTGAGGGGCTCACTCCCTATGGTGCAATTCACAAACCGGGAAGGTTGAAGCAATTCCAAGGTATACAGAAATATCTAACCGACTAGCAAGAAAGATATGACAGAAACCCCTTCATGGCGACCTAAAGGTCGCCGCTACGTTTGAATTATGTGTTTCGTAGCGGGGGGCCCCGCCTTAGTCCTCCAGATGTTGTCACCCCGTATAGCAACCACTCAAGCCTTGCGGAACCAAGCTTAAACTAGAAGAAATATATTCTATCAAGAAAAAATTATGTATATTAGATGACAGCTACACATAATACTCTACGATTTTCCACTTCGGGGGAGGCAAAATGTCTATAGAAAATGACGACACTCAACTTGACCTGAGCGAGAAGGGAAGAAGGAAAGATGGAACTGTAATAACACTAGACCGGAGATTGTTCATGCAATTCTTTGCGTTCGGAAACTGCAGGGATACCACATCTTTAATTCAAGCCCTGGAAGATTCAAAAATAGACGGTGCACTCTATCTGGATATCAATGACCCCAGTGGAGTGGGTCTCATATCAATGGAAGAAGACCCTGATCTTTTTGTAACTAGAACCCGATCTTTCCTGAATCAAGCTGCTTTTCAAGAATTGGTCCCAAAGCCAGAATATACAATGCTTGGTCGTACTTACTCATTCGGATACGAACCCGATTTGGAGGAAACCCTTATAAAAGAGCCCCGCAGGAGGGTCCTTGACCCAAAGTTGGCCTGGGCCGTATGGTATCCACTTCAGAGAGGTAAAGGCTTTGAAACACTCTCAGAAGAAATACAGCGTGCGGTATTGGGTGAACACGGAAAAATCGGCTTTAAATTTGGCAAAGCTGGCTATGCCAAAGACATTCGCCTCGCCTGTCATGGATTGGATAAAAACGACAATGATTTTATCATTGGCCTTTTGGGGAAAGAACTATATCCGCTATCCTGCGTTGTACAGTCAATGAGAAAAACAAAACAAACTGCGATGTATCTTGACTCTTTAGGTCCGTTCTTCATAGGAAAGGCCATATGGCAGAGTAAACTCTGAGACCCTTATGTTGTTCCATCACAGATAGAGAAACCACCCTCTTCTATTTTAACTCGACTCTATCAGTTCCTATCTTATTGTAGATATTTGTTTCCTATGATTTATCCTGATTTGGTGTTGACCTAATCTTATGGGCAAGATCCTTTGCCAATACATTTTGAATCTTTATGAATAATTGAGGATTTATCTGATTTAAATTCCTCAATTTCTCCTGATTCCATACGATATACTCGACTGCCCCATTTGCAAAAACATCAGCCGACGCGGGATTGCCGGTGAAAAAGCTCATCTCTGCCACGAAACTTCCTCTCGCTAGCTCAGCTATTAGTTCTCCAGCCTTCATCACATTCAAAGAACCCGACAAGATAAGTACAAGTTCTTTTTGATGCTCTCCCTCCCGGATCATCCGATCCCCTTCTCTCTTTTCAATTCTTCCCATATTCCAAAACAATAAGAACTCCCTCGTGCTCATAGTGCTGAATGTCTTGTCGTATAGATCCTGAAGCTCGGAAGGTAGCTCGATTTTCCTGCGGTCCCTTAGAAGACGAACTACATGAAACGAATTTATTCCAAAAAACAACACATTCCAAAGTGAAACAAATAAATTATCAGAAAAATAACCGAATGAAACCAGGCTTATTTGCCCCAATATTAAGATGCTCCGTAATAAAAGGATATCCTTAGCCGCCAGGGCCAGGCACATGAAAAAATACCCCAGATTGACGAGTATATATGCCATATGAACACCTCTTTGAAGTTTTGATATGTCGGGTAATTCCACATCAACATACACTATTAAGATTAAAATAAATACTTACAACATTCATCAGTTGAGTTAAAACTTGAATTTCAAATTCTCGTTAGTTAAAGTATCAAAAAAGTTCTAATTGTAGGGGGCAAATTCATGTGCGCATCATATCTATTAAAAACATTTATCTATTCAGTGTTCATTCTAGCAATCGGTTTTCTTACTACATCGGTTGTAGGCACGGCTGAAGAGAAATCGGCAGGAGAATCTCAATCGAAAGAGAATAATGCTACAGATCAAAATCAAGACTCAGAGATGGAAAAATGGAAGGAATATGCAGCTCCCAACGAAAACCACAAAGTTTTAGATGCATTTGCAGGGAACTGGGATTATACGGTAAAGTGGTGGTCTTCCCGAAGTTCTGAACCGGAGATATCAAAAGGAACCAGTGAGGTTAAATGGATAATGGGTGGACGTTTCCTGGAGCAAACTGCCCAGGGTACATCGATGGGACAACCCTTTGAAGGAATGGGCATTACCGGATATGACAACGCTAAAAAAGAATATGTTTCTATGTGGATAGATAACATGGGCACGGGTCTCATGACTTCTAGTGGCAAATATGAGCCTTCAACAAAAACCTTCGAAGAAAAGGGAACATTTACACAACCTGAAATGGGTGAAACAACTTTTAGAGGTGTGACAAAAATTATCAACGACGATAAATTCGTGTATGAAATGTACACAAAAGACAAAGACTGGAAGGAATACAAGGCGCTAGAAATTATTTATACGAGAAAAAAGTAAAGTAATTAGAAACCCGCTGAAAGCTCCGTGTTATTAGTACATAAACAGAGAGTCTATCCAGTCATCGCAATTTTAAAAGCCAGATATTTCGAGGACAGAATCTTTAAATGTATTTTCTTCATTTATCTTACTTTTCTTAATATACAAGGACAAGGCTTCCCCCTTGTTGTCATTCCCTAATTCATTTATAGGGAATCCATGTTTTTGCCTTTGGATCCCCGACTACTGATTTCGGGGATGACAACAGGGGGTGGATCCCTAGTTAAGCCTCTACCCGACTGCCTTTATCGGGTAGTTGTCCTCGAAATCCTTGATCGGGGAATCCTCGGGGATGACATAACGACTAAAAAATTTAATTCGACCACAACCCGGTTATCCTGAATTTATTTCAGGATCTAATGGAAACAATAGATGCTGAAACAAGTTCAGCATGACTGACTATGACATTCATCCTCTGAACGCAATTTTTGGAAGGCCGTTCAAGTACTTTTCATTATGAAAAGGATTAACGAAAATAGGTCTATTCATGAAATTGTAAAAATTTTGCACACGAAATATATAACATCTACAGCAATGACAGAGAATTCACGAATTAAGTAGCAATTGTTCTTTAATAAACTGGCCTTTTATTCTTGGGCAAAAGTGCTCAGTCCTTAGCCATGCCCTGACACCTCAATACTCAATTTCTTAATCAACCTAATGAGTGGTAGAATATGATAGCTGAAAAAATGGGAGAATTCGTAAAAAAATTAAATAACTTTCTCTCTAAAGAGTTATGGCATATCGATCTTTCCTCCCTCAATAGATTCAAAGCATTCTTTATTATAGTTATAAGGCTAATATACGTAACAATTCGCGAATCTTATAAGAACGAACTCAGCCTTAGGGCTATGAGTCTTGTTTATACAACAATAATTGCTATTGTCCCACTTCTTGCTTTCAGTTTCTCGGTTCTAAAGGCATTCGGAGTTGTTGATACCCAACTGGAACCTATTCTTTCCAATTTTCTTGCACCCCTCGGAGAAAAGGGAACTGCATTAACACAGAAAATTCTAGAATTCATCAATAATATAAAGGTTGGTGTATTGGGATCCCTAGGTCTTCTGTTCCTCGTTTACACTGTTATCTCACTAATTCAGAAAACTGAAAGTTCACTAAATTTCATATGGGGAATAGAAAAAGGAAGGAGCTTTACTAGAAGATTTACCGATTATTTAAGCGTAATTCTCATAGGACCTGTTTTTATTTTTACTGCATTAGGTATTACAGCAACTTTAATGAGTCACGCGATTGTAGATAAAATAACTTCAATTGAGCCTTTTGGCACAGCTATCTTTTTCTTTACAGGTACCATCCTTCCATACATCATCGTATCAGTAGTTTTTACGTTCATTTACTCAGTAATGCCTAACACTCAAGTTAAATCCCTGTCTGCACTCTTAGGTGGAGTGGTTGCAGGAATCTGCTGGCAATCAAGCGGGTGGATTTTTGCCTCATTTGTTGCATCTTCAACGCAATATGCAACAATCTATTCAGGTTTTGCCGTAATTATCCTCTTCATGATATGGCTCTACATAAGTTGGCTGATATTTCTTATTGGAGGTGAAATTTCATATTGCCATCAAAACCTTAATTTTTTAATTTTACAAAAAGAAGCCGTTACGATTAGTAATAGATTAAAAGAGAAAATTACGTTCCTTATTATGTACCTAATTGGCTACAACTTTTACAACAATAAGGATAATTTCACACTCGTTTCACTTGCACAGAAATTCGAGATACCTGAGGAGCATATTCAAGAATCTCTAACCTATTTGATGAATAAGAAATTAATTATAGAAACTACAAATGATCCGCCTTCTTATGTGCCCGCAAAGGATCTCGAAACAATTAAACTGTATGAGATCATTGAAGCTGTAAGGGAAAATGAAGAAGATTCCAAAATGATTGAAGAAAAATTCATTAAAATGCCAGCGGTTGACACGGTCACAAAAAAAGTCAATGATGCAATTTATGATGCTTTGGGAGAGGAGAATCTAAGAAATGTAATAATTTCACAAGATGACGAACCAAGGATTTAAATATTACTTTCCAAAAATCTCATAGCCAATTTCTTTTCTTAAAAAAAATGATCATAATAATAGCTACTAATATCATTAAACCCACGACCATTGGATAACCGAACTTTGAATGAAGTTCAGGCATATTATCAAAGTTCATTCCGTAGACCCCGGCGATAAAAGTCAAAGGAATAAATATAGAAGCCATTATCGTTAATACCTTCATCACCTCGTTCATCCTATTGCTCATACTGGACAGATAAATTTCTAGCATCCCTGTTGTCATCTCCCGTACGGTCTCGATCGTATCGATTACCTGAACTGTATGATCATATAGATCCCTTAAATATATAATCGTAGTCTGATTGATTAGCGGCGATCCCGATCTTTCCAAGTTGCCTACTATTTCCCTTACAGGCCAGACAGATTTCCTTAAAAATAGCATCTCTCTTTTCAGTGTGTGCAGTTCGTTCAGGTCATATTGTGTAATATCCTCCATTAACATTTCTTCAAGGCTTTCCAGGGTATCGGAAAACTTTTCTAGAATTATGAAATAGTTATCCACTATTGAATCAACCAATGAATAAGCCAAATAATCTGAACCTGTTCCCCTTAATCGTCCTTTTGAATTCCTTATTCTTTCCCTTATGGGTTCGAATACATCACCCCCCCCTTCCTGGAATGTTATAACTAAATTTTTACAAAGTATAATGCTGATCTGCTCAGCCTTTATGATATTTTCTTTCTCCTCATAATAAAGCATCTTAATAACGATATATATATAGTCACCATAATCCTCCATCAGAGGTCTCTTTTCAGTATTTAAAATATCCTCAAGCACGAGGGGATGAACATTGAAATGTTTTCCAAATTTTTCTATTAACTCGACATCATGAAGGCCATCAATGTTTATCCAGGAAACGCCGGGGGTATCTCTATAGTGGAAGCATTCATCTATGGTTTGAATTTCCTTATCCTCAAATTGACTATCGCTATAATCGATAACTCGAATCCTCGGTTTCTCTAATTTTTTCTCGCCAACATGAATTAGAACACCTGGATGGAGGCCAACCTTTTTTGAACTTTTTTTAATTAATCTTGCCAATACAATCCAGCCTCACAGATATTAACTACCAAATCGAGATTTACTCTTAAAGAAAATATCAAAATATACTTACCCCCTTTAGTGAATAACAAAAAAGTATAAGATAATACGATACAGGAAAAACAAGTATAAGGCTGTCAAACCTGTCCAGAATCCCCCCATGACCGGGAAGGATGGCTCCCGAATCCTTTACACCAACGCTTCTCTTTATCATGGATTCAAATAGGTCGCCAAATATAGCGCTTATTGCCACAATCAAACCCAGAAAGAAGACCCATGAATAAGTTAGAGGACAACCGAAGATAAAATTAATGACTAACCCGGTGATTATTGAAGATATCAACCCTGATATGGTTCCAACAACGGTCTTACCAGGACTTATATTGGGTGAAAGCTTTTTCCTGCCCTTCCACTTTCCGATGTAGTACGCAGCCGTATCATTTAAGAAAGTGCAGGTGACAACGAATACGATAAAGAAGAACCCTGCGTCCCTTAGACCTTGATTAGATTGGCTGAAAACCATCATATCTGCGCCGGCGCCGATGTTTCGCAACAAGATGGCGTGACCGAGAAACCACCCAAGATATATTATCACCAAAAGATTCAAACTCGTTTGTGAAAGAGCGTCACCATCCGGCTTTTGCATAAGCATAAAAAGAAGGGTGATAATGATGATGGCAGCGGAAGTAATGCTGAAATAAGAATAACCAAAATATGCAGCGACAGGTAATATCACCCCGGATAAGAATATTAGTCCCTTTTGGAGCGAGTATCCCTTTTTTTTTAACATAACGATAAGCTCGAATTCCCCTAAGAAAATTATTGTTATAAAAAGGATGAGAAACCACACTCCTCCAAGATAGAAAATTAAATAGAGAATGGGAATCCCGATTATGGAGGTTAATACTCTCTGATATGGTTTGTCCATTGCGGCTGAGTGGATATAATTTCCATGATAATAAAGGCCATTGCAAATCAACTTATACTAAATGAGCGATATAGAGATAATCTATAATCCAAACAAGAGCGCCATGAAAATCGCAGTTTTAGTCTCTGGCACGGGTACAAATTTCTTAGCAATCTATGATGAGCAATTAAGATTGGAAAAATTGGGTGAAAAAAACTATGGCAAGATTGAGGTAGTGTTCACAAACGTTCCAAACTGCGAGGGAGCACGAAAAGCAGCAGATTTGGGTATTCCAGTCGTAAGCCTCGGCTCAAAATCATTCTTTGAAATCTTGAATGCAAACCCAGAGAACGACGAGATACGGGCTTACTACGATGCGGCAACAATCTCCCTCATTGAGGGCGTATGCAAACCCGATATTGTGGTGCTCGCAGGTTATAGGAGAAGAATTGGGGGTCTATTCTTAAACCATTATAAGAATCGTGTAGTAAACTTATACCCGGGTGATATAACAAAAAGATATCTGATTAGAGGAGTCGATGCATCGATTCAAGCTTTACGGGCCGGTGAAGCTTATACCAAATGCACTGTATTCCTGGAGAACCCCGGTGAGAGATTCGGTCCATCAATCGTTCAATCACAACCTATTTCGTTGGAAGGGTATGAAGAACGGGACGCAACAAAAATGCAGGAGAAGATCAGAAGGGAAGGAGAATGGATAATCTATCCCTTTGCAGTTCACCAACTAATTGCTAAAGGCAGATTAGGAATAGACCGGAATGATAATATATATGTTGATGGAAAAAGAGTGCCAAAGGAAGGATACCAATATAAAGTCAATTGAACCATTGTCATGAATCGTACAAATTCTTATAATACAATAGATTGCCAGCGGAAGGTCTGGGCCTCCCGGAGGTCTATAGGTTATTAATTTAACCAGTTAGGAGGGTGAAATGCCACGAATGATTGAAGTAGCAAGAATAGATGAGATCGAGCCTGGTCATGGAAAACTTATTGAAATCAACGGAACAGAGATAGCCTTATTTAATTGTGACGGGAGTTATTATGCGATTGACAACCAATGTACTCATGTGGGTGGACCGCTATGTGAAGGAAACCTTGAGGGAGATAAGGTCATCTGCCCATGGCACGGAGCAGAGTTCGACGTCAAAACCGGCAATGTACT
>DASWID010000110.1 GCA_036397855.1 Thermodesulfobacteriota bacterium
ATAGCTCAAGCTGGCTCGAGGATTATGCTTTGTTCATTTCACTAAAGGAAAGTTTTAAGAATGCAATATGGACAGAGTGGCCAGAAGAGATAAGGGATAGGACCGAGGGGTCTCTGAGTGAGTATAAGGAGAGATTAGAGGATAGAATACGCATGGAGAAGTTTTATCAATATCTATTCTTTGATCAGTGGTCTTCTCTTAAAGAATACTGCAATGTTAGAAAAATTAATATAATAGGAGACATACCAATTTATGTTACCTTTGACAGCTCGGATGTCTGGACTAACCCGGAGATTTTTAAGTTGGATGAGCAAAAGCATCCCGAATTTGTTGCAGGAGTCCCCCCTGATTATTTCAGTGAGACCGGCCAACTTTGGGGTAATCCAGTGTATAATTGGGAATATTTACGAGAAACCAGGTATTCATGGTGGATAAAGCGATTAGAGCACAACCTTAAGTTGACTGATATAATTCGACTCGATCACTTCAGGGGTTTTGTTTCATATTGGGAAGTTCCGGCTGGAGAAGAAACGGCAATCAATGGAAGATGGGTTCAAGTTCCGGTAGTGGATTACTTCAAATCATTGCTTAAGAGATTTCCAAATCTCCCCGTGATTGCCGAGGACCTTGGTATTATAACGCCGGATGTGAGGGAGGTTATTAATTATTTTGATTTTCCTGGTATGAAACTGCTGATTTTCGCTTTTGGAGGCGATTTCCCAAATGGTGCATATCTACCGCATAACTATTCCAGAAATTGTGTTGTATACACGGGAACTCATGACAATAATACTGTGAAGGGGTGGTTCAGGGCTGAGGCAAGTCCTCAAGATAAAAAAAGGCTTTTTAACTACATTGGCAGAGAGGCGGAGGAAGAAAATATACACTGGGAACTGATAAGGCTCGCTATGGGGTCAGTGGCGAATATGGTGATTATACCGATGCAGGATATACTAGGCCTTGGTGAGGAATCGAAAATGAATTTACCCGCAACTTCTGATGGAAACTGGCAATGGCGGCTTAACCCTAAACAGATAACTCCTTCAGTGTCTGAAAAGCTCAGGAAGATTACAGAAACATACGGAAGGGCTTAGCTAAAATGAATTACACAATTAAAGAGTCTCATCTTACATGACTAAATTCCATACCCCAGATTGGGTTAAGGACGCGGTATTTTATCAGATATTTCCCGATCGCTTTGCAAAGAGCTCAAGAGTTCAAAAACCCTCCAATCTTGAACCGTGGGATTCGCGACCGACAAGACATGGTTTTAAGGGAGGTGATCTCTTGGGTGTTCTTGAAAAATTAGAGTACTTGCAGGATTTGGGGATCAATGCAATCTATTTGAACCCTGTTTTCAAGTCTGCTGCAAATCATCGTTATCATACATATGATTATTTTAATGTAGATCCGCTTCTTGGTGGCAATGGATCGCTTCGTGCATTGCTTGACGAGGCCCATGGACGGGGGATTAGAATAATCTTGGATGGAGTTTTCAATCACGCTAGTAGAGGATTTTACAAATTTCACCATATACTTGAGAATGGTCCTAGTTCACCATACATCGACTGGTTTATCATAAAGAAATTTCCTGTAGATGCTTACAACGAAAATCGAGAACCAAACTATGCAGCCTGGTGGGGGCTACATGCTCTGCCGAAATTTAATGTCAAGAATCCGGCTGTTAGAGAGTTTTTATGTAGTGTTGCCCGATACTGGATTGATTTTGGTATTGATGGATGGAGACTGGATATTCCAGAGGAGATTCGCGATCCCTCGTTTTGGCAGGAATTCAGGAGAAAGGTTAAATCTTCAAATCCTGATGCTTATCTGGTGGGCGAAATATGGCATGTAGCAAAAGAATGGCTTCAGGGTGACAGATTCGATGCGGTGATGAACTACCTTTTAAACAAGGCATGCCTCGGTTTTTTTATCGATAAAGAAGTTGATGAGGCTTTTGTAAGAGGTATGGGTTATGCACCTATACCACGCCTTGACTCTGAGCACTTTGCAGAAACAATAGATCGTCTTCTGAATCTCTATGACCATGAAGTCAACAATTCGCTACTTAACCTGCTGAGTTCTCATGACACAGCTCGCTTCCTAACAATTGCCCGAGGGGATGATTGTGCATTGCGTCTGGCGATCCTATTTTTAATGACTTTCCCTGGTATCCCTTGCATATATTACGGTGATGAAATCGGGATGGAAGGTGGGCGTGATCCAGACTGTCGTAGATCATTTCCCTGGGATAGGGGCGAATGGAACAATAATTTGCTGGAATATTTTAAGCGTTGTATATCACTAAGAATTAAATATCCTTCACTTCGCCGTGGTGATTTCAAAAAGCTTTACGCCAAAGAGGATGTTTATGCTTTTTCTCGGCGATTAGGGGACGAGACTTTAATCGTAGCCCTTAATGTTGCCGAGGTAATTCGTGCCCCCAAGATACAGATAGATGACTTTCTCCCCGAAGGATCTGTACTCCGTAAAATTTGGGATAGTTCTACAATTAGCGTTTATAATGGCTTTTTGAACGGACTTGCGCTATCCCCTAGGTCTGGATCTGTCTTACTCGTCGAGAAAATTGGCAATAGAATCTCGGAATCCGAGAATTAGCCTTCGTTATATTGAGTAGAAAAAATATTGCATTAGCATTCAAAGGGTTGCCATCTCAATATTATCAAAATTGCGACGATAGAATTTCATATAGTCTACTTTTCGCTCTAAAGCATCGATCACTACATTATTGAAATTTACCTTTTCAAAGGACTGGGCACTACCAAGTCCACCAGGACTGAATACGTTTATTTCCATCAACTTATCGCCCACTATGTCCAGGCCAACCAAAAACATCCCATCCTGAACAAGTTTAGGCCGAACCATTTCCACCAATTTAAGATGTGTTTTGGTTATGTCAGCTTCTCGCTTCCTCCCTCCAGCGTGGATGTTGCTCCTCATATCGTCACCGGTTCGTGCACGTCTGAATGCGGCGTATTTACCTTGATAACGAAGTGGGCGACCGTTCATCACAAAGAGACGGATGTCGCCTTCGATTGCTGCGGGTAAATATTCCTGCACGATTATATATCCGTCTCGATTGAGTGACTCAATCATTTGATTTAGGTTTGGGCGGTCTTCGGGTCTAACCAGAAAAACTCCTGTACCGCCAGAGCCCTGTAAGGGTTTCAGGACAGCGGTGCCTCCGAGATCTTTAACAAATTTCTTGATCTCGTCCCCATCTCTAGTAATCAATGTTTTTGGCCTTACCTCAGCGGGGAATAGCTGAAAATACATCTTGTTCAATGCCTTTGACAAGCCATTTGGATCGTTTAGTACTATTACACCATGCCTCATGGCAACCCGTCCGAAGATGATTCCGGCGTTTTGCGCCCAGGGGCGAGAAATGGCGTCAGTTGATGGATCATTTCGAAGCATCAGAACATCCAGATCATCGACTGTGATCCGCTCAGACTTTGCCTTTTTGCCCTGAAGATCAGACAGGTAAATCTCCCTGGATTTGTAATTTTGCTTTGGGGCCGATCTGGCTCTGGCGTGGATTTTCTCGTCAGGATCGTAAGCTAAATCGGCAACGCCCATCACCCAGGCATCGTGACCGCGGTTTTTAGCTGCTATGGCCAAGCGTGTTGTTGTATACCCCGCCTCTTCAGTCATGATGTCATTAACGACAAATCCTATTCTCATTATGTTTTCCTCCTTTCAATAAGTTCTAAAAGTGAAAGGCCACCCCGTAAACGCTCAAGCCGCTCACTTGCCTTTGGATTAGTCAAATACCGGGGTTTCAGTGGAGCAGATTTAAGCACCTTACGATATTGAAGCTCTTCTATAATGGGGAGATGATTTGCCGAAATCTTACCAATAAACAGGGGTTCTAGCTCGCCACCGAGTTTCAGGTAATCCAACAAATTTTTAAGACCCCTGAGATATATCGCATCTTTAGTTAATCCTCCACCCCTGTAAACCCTTAATGTAATAATAAACGCGGTTCGTTGCTCAAAACCATAGTCAATATCAAGCTTTCTAAAAGTATCGACAAATGTTGCACCTTCGACTAAGCACCTGACTGCTAACACGCGACCCGCAAGAATCCTTAGGCGTGGTTTGCTTAATCCACCAACGAGATACTCAGAGACTACCGCAAGACCTTCTTGGAGTTCTTCATAACCAGGTAAACCAGTATAAAGCTGGCGAAATGGCTGGGCTTTGCCGTTGTAATATGTTAGAAGATGGGTACCGACCTCATGCTGTATTAGGGCCTCAACTCTAGAAGGATGAATACTGGTCTTACTACCGATTAGCAAGTCACCCCTAGAGACCATGAGTCCAGAAGATATATCATCCCTGATCTGTACTTTGGCGGCAAATTTGGGGTAGATTCGACGGTAGTATTCGATTTCAATAGCAGCGTATCTTGCAAATTCCTCCGCATCTAAAATTCTCCCTGGCGATTTCTCGCGGCTTCTTGGAGGGATGTGGTTTAAAATAATATTTGCAAATTTAGTGATTTCTTTTTCTGTTCCACCATAAAGCTGCATGCTCCCGTACAGAAAACGCCTAGTCCCGCGATCATTTATCATCGAAATCTGTCTATCGAGTTCGGCTACCTTGTCTTTGAAGAGATGCGCTAGCGTCGGGTCTTCAACCCTCTCAATACGGATAGAGTAGAGTTTTCGCTTCAATAGAGCTGGGTCGAATGGTCTCGGTCGATAGTAAAACGTGGGTTCTCGCTCAAATTTCTTCCTTTTGAACGCTAACCAAGCTTGCTCGGAATTAATAGGTGTTACTTGAAGTAGGAAATCAAATGCGTTGCTCACTTCGGTTAGTTTATGGTCTACTTCTTTGACTGTCTTCACGACTGCCCCGCGACCTAAAACATGGTAGTGTTTGGGACGGCGAGTAGTATTGGTTCTTGTGAATTCGAAGAATGCCTCTTTGAGAGCCCTGGCGATGCCATGGTGGAGGTTCTGTAGCACCAGGGGGTAAATCTTTCCTGATTTTCTATTACGATAAACCGGTCTTATTTGAAGTCCAATCAATTTACAGCCGGTTTTCAAAGCTTTGGTTCGATCTATAAGAGGTTTTAGACTTGGAGGGTGTTCTTTTTCCCCATGTATAACCTCAACAGCCGCGGACTCTTTGAGTATTCGGATTCTTTTAAGCCCCTTTTCTAGGCTTTCAATTGTGGTATTTAGAGAACCCATCTTGGGCTCCCTCGTAAATATTCGTGAACCCGGTTTTAACCTTTCCAGTTGAGATCTACCGTTAAAGTTATCGCTTGAAGACCAGATTTCCACGACAAGGAAGGCACCGAATTGTGAGGAAAGGGTATTTACGACATTCCAGACTAGTTTAGATAAGCTACCATGATACGATCTTTTTCCAGGCGCAATCAAGTATGAAGCTTCTCCTAATACAAGACGTCGTGTTCCTTTGTCATTCCTAGCGGGTGGGATTCGATAGATACATAAGAAAGGAAGCTGCCCGTCTATGTGAATACGACCGTTGACGGGCAGTCTACGTCGAACCGGTTTGTTGCTGGCTAACCTTTCACATATTGTGTTGATAAAACGATCGGTAATTATGCCTGTCTTGGATTCTATCAGACCAGTCAAAATTTCTCAAGCTCCTCTAAAATTCCTGGTACTGTCGATTTTAGGGCATTACAAATTGTGTCTAGCTGCATATTGTCTGGAATACCTGTCCATTCGTCCATGAAAAACTTTTTGAATTCGATTGCTAAGGCACACCCCGTTTTTGGGAAATTCTCATGAATCCATCGGGGGAAATTCCCTCCCCGAAACCTAACATTCTCCCGAACGTCGAGGTCTCTACCTAAAAAATTAAAGTTTCTGAGATCGGTGATAAAGCGATCTACTATTGGAGACCAGAAATTACGATCCATAGTTCCTGTTCCAATGTTGACCTCGGGATTTTCCTCAGGGTTTGATGGTGGTCCGTTTGGCCCATTACGTCTGTGATTGTAGGTATGTAGGTCAAAAACGACAAAGCGGTCGAATTTGCTAACTAAGTCAGAAAATAAATTCTTCATCTCTTTGTGGAAGGTATCGTATTCTTTAAGTGAACGTTGGACAATTTCATTTGATGGTTTTCTTTTCCATATGTTTAATCCCCAAGCATCTTCAGGGTTAATGTAAACTGCTTTCTCTCTTTGACGGTTCAGATCTACCTCAAATCTCGATCGAAAGGCCACAAATTGGGTGTCAGCTATTACAGTCCATTCTCCTGTGAAAGGGTCTTCTTCACGAAGTCTTGAGGACTCGTCCAATGCGAGCAGCTCTGCAATTTCTTCTCTTGTATCATGACCGTTATGAATTGCTGTTGCGACTAGCGGATTTTCACCTACAGTTAATTTCCATAAGGTTTCGTTCAAATTGAGTGTTTTAATCGCTCCTCAAATTTATATTACTCAATCAGTTGTGAACAAAGATTAACTTACAATACCTTTAGCTTTTTGAATTTTTTTACAGAAACGATATAATCCTATGCAAATATCTTAAAAGTTACAAGCTGTTAGATCTCAACAGCATAGATCGATCATTGTATGACGATGAAAAAAATCTATCGGTCAAAAAAGGATAAAATGATTGCCGGAATATGTGGCGGCTTGGGCGAAATGTTCGAGATAGATCCGACACTCATAAGGCTCGGGCTCGTTTTTATAGGTTTGGTTACAGGCATCGTACCACTTGTCATCGCCTATATTCTCGGTTGGATAATTATCCCTGAAAACCCGGAATAGAAAATGATGCGTAAATTTTTTAGGTGTCTCAATATTGGACCTTAGTCATTGGTTCGAATTTAAAAGAGCCACATGGATAAATCATATGTCCTTACCAAGTTAGTTGATATAAACTTCGAAAAATTTGATAAATCATGGTTGAATCATCAAGTGTATGACCTGGAATCCGGAGTGTTACTGCAAATTCCAGAGAGAGAGATTTGAGCCATTCAACGACCTTCTAAAACTTGTAGTAATAAAAGCGGGCATGAATGTGGTGGACCTGGGCTGTGGTACAGGCGAGATCACCAATAAGGTTGCTGATAGACTACCTAGCAGTAGTGTCTTGGGGATAGATTCATCCCCTGAGATGTTAAATAGCGCAAAAAGGTTGGAGCGTCCAGGTCTAAGTTTCAAATTGTGCTCTATAGAAGATATCTCTGGCAAATGGGATTTGATTTTTTCAAACGCAGCCATCCACTGGGTCGAAAATCACGAGGAACTAATACCTAGGCTTTTCTCATGGCTTCAGTCCGGTGGGCAAATTGTTATACAAGTTCCCTCAAACCATCTCCACCCGACTCAAACGTTACTAAGGGAAATCGCGGGAGAAAAACCGTTTAAAAAAGTGCTTAATGGATGGGTAAGAAATTCGCCTGTCCTCTCAATTAGTGAATATGCAGAGTCTCTATATCAGAGTGGGGGGAAGGGTATTGTTATTTTCGAAAAGGTTTATCCTCATGTTCTGAATGATGTTGATGCCATTATAGATTGGATGCGTGGGTCAGTGTTGATTCCTTATCTTGATCGTTTACCAATGGAGTTGCAGGAAAGCTTTATCGAATTATACAGAGAAAGACTATTGGAGAAGTGGCCTAAGGGCCCCGTTTTTTTCCCATATCAAAGAATATTATTTGCTGCAACTCATCCTTAAACAGGCACATCCACCGTGAGGCCATGACCCCGAGGAGCTGTAGTGTAAATAGCATTGCAAAAAAAGATAGAAGAGCTATCATCTATTGATGATTGTTCATGAGAAATGGAGGATAAGTCAATGAGAATCGAGCACGTTATGTTTTTTTTATTGATTGCCCTCTTTATTTCCTGTCGTTCAAATTCTTCAAATGAGGTTCACGTCTTAAAGCAATATTCACTGGATACACTCGATGATGTAATCACACAAACAGGAGTCCAAATTGACAATCAAGATTCGAGTGACGGAAATGGTTCTCTAAGAATTATGGCTGCAAAGCCCACGGTAGTGAGACTTTTTGAAATTGATGACATTAATGTGGAGAATGCGACCCTTATTTATAGGGCGAAACTTAAGACAGTAAATGTGGATGGAAAGGTGTATTTGGAGATGTGGTGCCACTTTCCAGGAAAGGGAGAATTTTTCTCTCGGGGACTAGCAACTCCACTCACAGGGACAACAGATTGGACGACTGAGGAGACTCCATTCTTTTTGAAAAAAGGGGAAAAGCCGGATTATGTCAAATTAAATCTTGTAATCGATGGCACGGGTACGGTCTGGATTGATGCTATTAGCCTTCTGAGGGCTCCTATTAGTTAGAAAATCATAAGAGTTTTTTACTATTTCTAGTCCTGGTCTGCTATCAGTTGTTGAAGAGCAATTTAGGGAAAATGTCATGAATCGTCCTTTTTCATCAATTAAATTAATAGCAGTTGGATTTTTTTTGTGTTCCTTCTCAAATCTTCATGGGTCAGTAAGTGTTGCAGATTCAGATAATAAGTCTATCAATGAAGTCCCGGTCTACGGGTATAAGATAGTTAATTCATATCCACATGATCCCGAAGCCTTTACGCAAGGATTAGTATACGAAGATGGATTTATATATGAAGGAACGGGTTTGCACGGAAGATCATCATTACGAAAGGTCGAGTTGGAAACCGGTCGTATATTGCAGAATCACAATTTGCCAGATCAGTATTTCGGTGAAGGCCTGACAATTCATGGTGATAAAATAACTCAGTTGACCTGGAGATCAAATGTAGGGTTTGTATATGATAAGGGAAATTTTACATTAATTGAGAAGTTTAACTATCCCACTGAAGGTTGGGGTATTACCCATGACGACAAGAATGTAATCATGAGCGATGGTTCAGATACCTTATATTTCCTGGATCCAATTACACATAAAGAGACCAACAGAGTAAAGGTGAGGTATGAAGGCCGCCCGGTTACTAGGCTAAATGAATTGGAATATATCCATGGTGAGATATTTGCCAATATCTGGTTTACGGACATTATCGCAAGGATATCACCCAAGACTGGAAAAGTAATGGGATGGATAGATCTGAGAGGCCTCTCCGATGATTTTGGTCCCAGGAGAAGCAACCAAGTTTTGAATGGGATTGCTTACGACGATAAGGGTGATCGATTGTTTGTAACCGGAAAGCTATGGCCAAAGATATATGAAATCAAGCTTGAGCGAGTCGACTGAATTTTCGACCCGCCCTTAATTGGGCCTTTAATTATTTTTATGGTAAATGGCCTTCCAAAAATTGCGTTAAGAAAATCAGGAACGGAGACGTTAAGAAAAATTTGGGGGTTGCAGTTGGATTAAATTTTTTAGTCGGAGTGTATGATTTTTAGCAAATTTTTGGATAGCCTTGATTTTTGCTTCTTTGTATCAAGACAAAGAAGTTAAAGACGACAAGTAAGATGAATCAGGAAAACGCTTTTAAAGATTCTGTCCGCGAAATATCTGGCATTTACAGCAATCACATCTGAGACCTTCAGTTTCTATTATGATACCCTGCAGGTCGCTGCACGGTTGTTGAAAAAAGTTTGGATTTTTGTGTATCTAACTACTTACATTCCAAACCATTTGGTGTAATAATAGTTCGTGCAGGGCGTTCTTATAAATTGTATAGGGGGGAGAATCAATGGCAAAAGAGGCTTCATCGCTAGATGTCGATATTTATAATGAGATACTATCAATGTTTGACTCGGCTGAGGAGATGTTTTTATTGACTTGGGAAGGATTTAAGAGGCTGGATAAAGATAGGCTCCATAAGGCTGAGAGGATTGGCAGAGAGTTGCACGGAAAGGAAAAGATGCTTACACACGCAATAATGATCAAATATTCAGGAGGAGAGGAGGCGAATAATCAAATAGGCTTCGGTTATATTCCATCTCACCTTGAGAGAATTGGAGACAACATTGAGCTGCTATTAAGATGCAGTGTAACAATCATAAAAGAGGGTGTGTGCTTTAGTGATAGGGCAATTAAAGAGATAAACACATTATTTGATAAATCGATCGAGATCCTTCAATCCGCTAGCGATGCGTTGAAAACAAATGATATGGAAAAGTTAGTTAACATTAGAGAGGAAGGAAGAAAATTTCAAGAAATTATAGGCGGGTATTCCCTATCCCATTACGATCGCTTGATCGAAGGTGTATGTATGCCTAAGTCTTCTTCATCTTATCTAGCAATTCTTGACTACCTTTCTGGGATAGAAAAGCACATTAGAAATATTGTGGAGAGAATGGAAGGTTAGATTTCCTAATGAGAAAATATTTTAAAAGAATTTGAATGGCGCGTTGGACAAGTTATCTAGTCGACTATTATCATTATTAATAATAATTATTTTGGTAAGTTATGCTTGTCCGGAGGCCAGTGAGAACAATATCCACACAGATAAAGATATTATATTTCAAGCTTCAACTTTGACCGCTCTTTCCGAGGGCGTCTTTGAGGGAAATCTATCTGTCGGAGAGTTAAGGAAATTGGGAAACTTTGGCTTAGGGACCTTTAATGGACTCGATGGAGAGATGATCGAACTGGATGGTAACGTCTATCAAATAAGAGATGACGGAATAGCATATCCAGTGAAGAATTCAATGAAAACACCATTTTCAGTAGTCACATTATTCGATATAGATAGGAGGATTAATGTAAGGAACCCTTTAGATTGTGACAAGCTCGAAAGGGTCATAGATAAATTTCTTCCGACAAAAAATATTTTCTATGCAATAAAGGTCTCAGGGTTATTCGAAAATGTTAGGGTCCGTAGTATTCCTAAACAGTATGAACCATTTCCTACACTTGCCCAAGCTCTAAAAGGAGAAACAACATTTGAGCTTCATTCCGTAATGGGCACACTTGTGGGCTTACGATTCCCCTCGTATGTTAATGGAGTAAATGTCCCGGGCTACCATTTTCATTTTATTACTGATGATAGAAAAGCGGGGGGGCATGTTCTTGAGTGCAAGGCTCAGAATGTTAAGGTTGATGTAGATTATTCTTACCAGCTAAATATCAAGCTCCCCGACACTCAAGGGTTTTATAAGTTTGTTCAGTAAATTGGTGACATTCTTTATACAAAGCTCTTGTTGAAAGAGCTGTTCAATGGAATGTTGTGTTAAAAATAGTTACTATAATCTACGATTAGGAATTAGTGATATTTGTTTTAAAAAAATCGAATTGATCGATCAGGTGGGTAACACGTACGAATTTGGAAGAATATCATTCTTTGTTTTGGCGGCCTTGATCTCCACTATTATTAATGGCTTTACCAGCGCATTTACTGAGGAGTCGAAGCCAGCAGAGGCAAGGATTTCTCAAGATGGCATCCAGAGGGCAGAGATTATTGTTGATAGTTACGGCTTTGAGCCAAATCATATACTGGTAGTTGTGGGAAAGCCTGTAGAACTTGATTTAAGAAGCGTTACCAGCGTTATTCCTCATAATTTTAGTATTGATCATCCTGAGGCCGGAATGGATATAGATCAAAATATACCTCATGGCAAGGATGTCAAAGTCACATTTGTCCCAACAAAGACGGGAAGCTATGAGTTTTATTGCGATAAAAAGGGGTTGTTTGGAAGTCATCGTAAAAAGGGTATGGAGGGAATAATAGAGGTAAAAGAATAGGAGTGAATTGAGAGAATGTTTATTTCCTGTACTTATTGATTAATAGATCATTTTTTTAATTAATGCGGTAGATAGGTTAGGTATTTGAAGTATTGACTAAACCAAATGCAAGAAATTCGAACAAATGGTCACGAAAACGAAGAGGGAATGCCGAATCCTATTGTCTTGTTTGATGGGGTTTGCAACTTGTGCAGTTCAGTGGTGAGATTCACCATTTTGAGAGACCCAGATCGAATATTCAGATTTGCATCATTGCAGTCCGAGGTTGGCCACTTTTTTTTAAATAAATTTGGTCTTTCAACTGAGGATTTTGATTCCTTTGTTCTGATCGAGGGAGATAAATTTTTTTTAAGGTCGACAGCAGTATTGTCCTTTTGTAGAAGGTTGAAGGGACTGTGGCCCCTTCTATATCTATTGATCATAATACCTAGACCAATAAGGGATTTTGTTTATAATATTGTCGCTGAAAACAGATACAGATGGTTTGGAAAAAAGGAAGAGTGTTTCATCCCTTCTGCTGATATAAGAAATAGATTTCTCTAAATTCTATTACAGAATGTTTATGAGATGATTTCAAGACCTCCCCTTATATTCAAGATCGCAACTGAGGAATGGGAGTTTGCGCAAGTTCATCAACTCAACTACAGAACTTTTGTGGAGGAAATACCACAACATGAAACAAATCCTGAAAGAACTTTAATAGACAAATTCCATCAAGACAATAAATACATTATCTGTCTACGTGATAGCCAACTTATAGGTATGGTTGCCATCAGGGATAAGAGGCCCTTTTCGCTCGATCAAAAGTTAAAATATCTTGATTCTTATCTTCCAAAATTCCGTTCTATGGTTGAAATTCGATTGTTATCCGTAGAACAAGGATACCGAAGAGGGCATGTTCTGAAGGGTGTTTTCACTACATTGATCGAGCAGGTCGAGACTCATGAATATGATCTAGCCATTATTTCGGCAACGTTAAATCAAATTAAGCTTTATAGGCATCTCGGTTTCGTCCCGTTTGGTCCACTTGTCGGGAATGATGTAGCTATTTTTCAACCCATGTACCTCACTCTTGATGCATATAAAGAATTTAGGAACAGGACTAAACTCTTTCCTGACGATTTTCGTGAAAATTCCACAGGCAAGAATTTAGTCAATTTACTTCCGGGTCCGGTTCATATAAATCGGTTTGTACATGAATCCTTTAATGAGATTCCTGTTTCACATCGTTCAGAGAGCTTCGTGAAAGATTTTAAACAAACCAAGGACCTTCTTTGCAGTTTAGTACGTTCCCGTAGTGTTGAAATACTGATGGGGTCCGGCTCTCTCGCAAATGATTGTATAGCTGCACAGTTGTCTTCTAATTTCAGGACGGGTTTGGTCCTTAGTAACGGTGAATTCGGAAACAGGTTAATAGATCATGCGCGTCGGTTTGGGCTTAATTTTAAGACCTTGGAGATTGACTGGGGGATGGCGTTCGATCGCGATCAAATTTTGAGATTGTTGGATCAAGAGCCGGTTATCCGGTGGTTATGGGCTGTCCACTGTGAGACATCGACGGGGATTTTAAACGATTTAGAGATGTTGAAATCACTATGCCTCGAAAGGGGTATACGTCTCTGTATGGATTGTGTTAGCTCTATAGGAACGATACCGATCGATCTAAATGGTATTTACCTTGCATCGGGAGCAAGTGGTAAAGGCCTGAGGGCTTTTCCGGGCTTGTCTATGGTCTTTTATAATCACGAGATACTCCCACTTTCGAAAAACATACCGAGATACCTTGACATTGGACTATATTCAATATCAGAGGGTATTCCTTTTACAATATCTTCAAACTTGATATACGCACTTAAGAAAGCGCTCGAGAGATTTGACTCAGGAAACAGATACTGTGAATTGGAAAATATGTCATCTTGGCTTAGGGATGAGTTGCGTAAGATTGGTTTCAATATTTTAGCCGCGGACGAGCATTCATCTCCTGCACTGATTACGATTGATCTGCCAAGTTGGATGAGTTCAGAGAACTTAGGGCAACTTCTTGAAGAGAAAGGTTATCTTCTCAGTTACAGAAGTCGTTATCTCGTGAAAAGAAACTGGATTCAGATTTCGTTGATGAGTGGATATAATAAAGAAATTTTTTATCCAGTGCTGGATTTGTTGAAAGAAAATAATAGATTGTGTAGCAAAACCAATTAACGTGACATGTATACAGAGAATAGCCTATTTTAGAAAGAACAAACTCTAATAGAATTCATTTTATTACTGTACACAGATTGGCTGAAATTGTAGTATGTATATTAAACTGAAGCTTATAATAATGGATCCTTTTTTCTAAATCATTCAATGATTGGATACTCAAACTCCACCTCATTCTAATTATTAAGTTCTTGTTTTAATATTCAAAATAATATAATTTTCTTTGAGAATTATTGATATTAAAGGAGGGTGATCGAATGTCTAGTTTTAAGGATCGTATAATAAAATCTGCCTTGTTGGATGCTAATATTTACGAGGAAATCGAGGCTGATAAGGAAGCTATGGGGCAAGCGGCGATAGTTGTTATTCTATCAAGCGTCGCTGCAGGGATTGGGGCCATTGGTACCAATGGGATTGCCGGCTTGGTGTTCGCGACCGTCGCCGCCCTTATTGGTTGGCTTGTATGGGCGCTTCTTACCTTCTATATCGGCACTAAATTACTGCCAGAACCGGAGACGAAATCTGATTATGGGGAGCTTCTTAGAACCATCGGATTCGCTAGTTCTCCTGGCCTAATCAGGATATTGGGTATCATACCATGGATATCAACAATAGTGCTCGTTATAGGCGGAATATGGATGCTTGTTGCGATGGTTATAGCAGTGAGGCAGGCCCTGGATTATAAGAGTACCTTAAGGGCTGTCGGAGTGTGTGTTGTAGGCTGGATTATTCAATTTTTGGTAATCCTGTTGCTATTTTGGATTTTCGGTGTTCCGCTAAATTCAGTTTAATATAAATATTTCTTAAAACCCCTAATGTTTACATTGAGTTGAATTGATTATTGATGATTTGCCCTTCTTTGTGAGATATATCTTAATTTTAGCAAGTGACTAAATGCTAGATGTAACTAATTTATCCGCAGATATCATTAATTGGCTACCGATCCTGATTGCTGTTGTAGTAGGCATGCTTATAGGTTTTGGCTTAGCCTTAATATTGAGAGTGATACAGGCTAAGACTGGAAAGGAACTAGCAGAAGAGCTCTATGCTGAAAGTGAGGGTCAACGACGGGAGAATTTGAATGCTGTTATCGAAAATATAAAGGCGAGCTTTGGAAGTTTGTCTCTGGATGCATTGTCAAAATCGACCGAAGAATTCTTAAAATTAGCCAGAGCCACATTGGCGCCTGAAAGGGAGACGACTGTTAAGGAGTTAGATGCAAAGAAAGGATTGATCGATCAGCAATTGCAACGTATGTCAAAGGAGCTTGAAAATGTTTCAACACTAATGAAGGATCTCGAGAAGGATCGGGTTGAGAAGTTTGGTGAGCTCGCCAGTCAGCTAAAAACAGCAAGTGAGCAGACTACTTCATTAATGAAAGTGACAACTACAATTCGTGAGGCGCTTGCCAGTTCGAAGGCGAGGGGCCAGTGGGGAGAGCGTATGGCGGAAGACGTGTTAAATCTGGCGGGCTTTATCGAAAATGTTAATTATTTAAAGCAAAAGTCCATAGAGGGTGGAGGATCAAGGCCTGATTTTACCTTCCTTTTGCCCCGGGACCTAAAACTTAATATGGATGTTAAATTTCCTTTAGATAACTACATAAAGTATTTAGAGGCAGTAACGGAGCCTGAAAAATTAAAGTTCAGGAGCGATTTTTTAAGGGATGTAAGAGGACGGATCAGGGAAGTGACGACCCGTGAATACATAGATCCTGAACAGAACACTGTAGACTGCGCGCTTTTGTTCATTCCCAATGAGCAGATTTATGCCTTCATCCACGAACAGGATAGCACGATATTTGATAATGCCTTAAAAAATAAGGTTGTACTCTGCTCCCCAATTAACTTCATCACAGTTTTAGCAGTCATCAGACAGGCTGTTGATAATTTTGCCCTTGAGAGAACGTCTGGTGAATTGCTATCTCTGTTTGGACGTTTCAAAAAACAGTGGGATCAATTCATTACCAAGTTTGAATCGCTGGGTACGAGAATCACTGACTTGCAGAGAGAATATGAAAATCTTATGACCACGAGAAAGCGACTACTTGAAAGCCCTCTGGATAAGATAGAAAGCGCCAGAATCAAACAAGGATTGCCGATTGCCCCTGAAGAGGGTCATGAGACATTGAAATTAATTAAAACTGAAGAAGATGAAAACTCCTAAATGCACTTGCCTTTCCCTAAGTTAATGTAGTGCCCGTTCCCCGAACGGGCATAAAAGTAGGGTTCACGCCGAGCGTCGGGTCGTGCCCCGAAGCGGGGTTAGAAAACCCCGCCTATCGACTGATAACCTGGCAAATAAACCCGATCACACTGAGCCTGTCGAAGTGTAATAAATGACTGGTGACAGACACGAATTAGTTTCAACCTCTATAATAATTACTATAAGTAATCAGTTCATGACCCCCCATTTATCAAAATAAGTGTCTGTTGTACTAGCTCAGTTACTTACAATTTCCTAGAAAAAAACAAACATGTATTCAGCCAGTTAAGTCTCATGTCAAGGCCTGACACGTCCAGTTCTGTTTTTTTTAACGTCTTCGTTTCTGATTTTCTTAACGCAATTTTTGGAAGGCCGCTTAAGTCCTTTTCATTCTGAAAAGGATTGATGAAAATAAACCTACTCATTAAATTGCAAGAATTTTCTCCACGAATTATCTAAGACGTCGAATTGTGAGAAACTTCGTTTCGAAGCAATCTCAATTACCACGTGTCATTCCCAAATGAAGTTATTAGGAATCCACCCCTCATATGTCATTCCCGAGG
>DASWID010000111.1 GCA_036397855.1 Thermodesulfobacteriota bacterium
AATTTCCTCCTTTTTAAAGGAGGACTAATGAGGATTTTTGGTAAATTTTTTGGGCAGCCTTATCCTGGTCGAAGGATTGCTTCTTTGTACCTGTGCTGAACCATGTCCTGACGATAGGTCAGGATCTATTCAGTATCAAGACAAAGAAGTTAGAAAGAAAAGAAATAATATAATTGAAGTAAATACTTTTAAAGATTCTGTCCAGAAAATATATGACATCTACACCAATGACAATCAAGGTGAAACTCCAATAGTTGTCAATGAAAAATCCTCGAGATTGCCACGCCTTAGCTTGTGTTGAGAATGAGGGAGAAATTGCCTCGCTTAATTCCTAAATTTCGGAGAAAATAAAAGCGGAAAAAATCTTTGAATTTATTGATAGGCTTCAATCATGCTCTTTAGTATGGTTGCAGAAGATGAATTTTTAATCTTCTCAAGCGCGCTTTTCTCAATCTGTCTTATTCTTTCTCTCGTGAGGCTGAATCTCTTCCCAACCTCGTCTAGCGTACAGGCATTTTCATATCCGATGCCAAACCTCATCTTAACCACCTCTCTTTCTCTAGTATTCAGCATTGAGAGGGCGGTCTCCAAGCTTTTTGGAAGCAATGCAGCCGCAATTAGAGAATCCGCAGGTACTGACTTTGGATCTGCAAAAACATCAATAAAGCTCATGTTTTGCCCTTGAAGGGTTGTGTCAAGGCTCAATACCCTATCATTATCCCCAAGAACCCAGCTTATATTCGCCTCCGACATCCTCGCTTTATCCGCCACCTCCTTGTTCAACGGCCGTCTTCCCATCTCTTTCGCGAGATCATTCCGTATTTTTCTGACCTTACTCGATTTTTCAAGCACATATGCAGGTACCCGTACCGGTTTAATCTGACTCAATGAAGCCCTCAATATAGACTGAGTTATCCACCAACTGGCATATGTCGAGAACCTGTAACCTCTCTTATAATCAAATTTCTCGACAGCCTTTATCAGTCCCAAATTTCCCTCTTGCAGAAGATCTAAATAGGGTATCCCCCTTCCAACATATTTCTTGGCGATGCTTGCAACGAGCCTCAAATTTGATTTGATAAATTGGTTTCTTAGTTCTGTCGCCCTGATATTATTCGCTTCTAGAAGGCTGAAGAGCTTTTTCAGACGTTTATCCAAATCGCCATTTTTGTATATCCGATTTCTATGATTCAGTATTTTACGTAACTCGCGTATAGTCCTATCTCCATTATTACCGAGTCTTCTGCCGATAATCCCCTCGAATACCTTAAGAATCTTTTCTGACCTTGATTCGCATCTTTTTATTTTTGAGGCGATTTCAACCTCCTCGCCCGGAGTGAGGAGCGGTTCTGAACCAACTTCCTTAAAATATGAATTTATTAATCTTAGATCCTGATCTTGAATCGCTTTCTTACTACCTGTGTTTTCGCTTTCCGAAACTTGATTGGTTCCCTGATAAGAAATCTCCTCAATCTCATGTTCGGAATCCACACCAGTAAGCAACCCAGCGACGGTCTCAGTATCCGCCGTGCTGTAATCAACGGTTATATAGTCATTTTTTGTCTCGTCCATAATCATCTACTCTCTAATGACTTATGATGCATTATTGAGGTATTGGATGCAAGAAAATTTAAAACCTTTCTAACTCCTTTAAACCTTCAAAAATTCGTAAGGTTTCAATTTTATGTCCAAAGAACCTGAATTAACTATTTAATTTTATGACTGAATCACTATATGTTAGGCTCAACGTTCATGAACATATCATGAGGATCAACGCGGGGAACAGAACAGGAAACTCTCTTGCTTTTAACCTCTTAGCAACACTGGACTAACCCCCGTCTGCAATCAAGATGACACAATCTTGGGTATCACGTTCAAATTCAACGTGGAATCATTAGATCAATATTTTACTGGATGGTGGTTCCTCCCGGATCACCAGAAGCTTTACGCCTTATATCATCCCATTTTTGAGTTAATATATTAAGCCGAGAATCGGCATCCGCAATTTTCCCACTACTCAAAAGTGTTAATAAATCCCACATATCCTTCGCCGAATTTTCGTTAGGTATTGTATACGGATGAATAAAAGAACATATTTCTCCATAATTAAGAACCACAGATCCGGAAGGATCAAACCCGGATAGGAGTGAATAAAGCTTCCTCATGCCGGCCCTAATACCGGCCAATTTATTTAATACATGAGAATCTGACTCATTCTTGTCTATGACAGAGTCTATAACTTTTTCTCCCTCTTTCAGTCTCCTGAGACCTGAGTCAAGTTTAGTATCGTAACTTATCGCATTGAATCCCCAATGTGTATAAAGTATCTTTCGCTCCTCGTCGCGAAAAATAGCAAACCAGTGAAGTGGGATAATATTTTCAGAAAAGAAGATATGAGACTGACCCTTCGATCCTAAAGGAGCAATATAATATCTCCCATTTTTATCCTTCATGAAAAAACAATCTTCTATCTCCTCCTCCAACACGTCAAGATTTGAGGAAATTGCCTTTCTGAAGCTATCGTACTCATTTCCAAACCAAACCCCGAAAGGTGACGTCGGTCCGCCCCAATACTTTTCGTAAAAATCGATGTATGAAAACCAGTAGTCGCTTTTATCGCCAAAATTTTCAACGGGTTCATACAGTATCAATGTGCTGTTTGCCATATATATTAATATATCAAATCTGACAAAAAAACATAATATTTATCCCAAAATATATCTTTAACACCATTATGATTCAAACAGGACAACCCCAGAATCCGGCCGATCAGGATTAAAAGAAACCAATTGACAACCACTCAACAAAAGTCGTAATATGATTGGATGACCGATTTGACCCTCGAAAAATTGATAAAAAAAGCAAAAAAGAAAAAGATCGATTTGGGCCCGAACCCAGCTAAAACGATAAGGGCTTGCGTGAAGCTTGGACTTATTCCAAAACCTAAAAGACGGATTTCAAGAATAAACAACGGCAAAAAAACCACATATTACTATCCCGATAATACGTTAGATAAATTAGTACATATAAAAGCCCTTAAATCGGAAGGCGTCTCTCTGGAAGAGATAAGAGAAAGCTTTGCCCTTGTGTACGTTCAAACAGCTCTTCATGACCTTATCCGCCAGGCTGATGATGAAAGAATTGGACAACTTGCTCAAATAATCGGAAGCAAGGATAAGGAACTAGAGGCCATCGTACAGGCCCCACTTATCTATGTAATAGAGGGCATGTCCCAGGAGGAAGCAAAAAAAATTCTTACCCTATTCTGCGGAGTCGGGTTTTATGCCCTTCTGGAGGCTGAACAGGAGCTGGAAAAACTGAAGTTTAACGATGCCAGGAAAGCACTATCCAAAGCGATTTTTTATAATTCTATAGCAGTGTTAAGACTAGCCCGCACTACAGGTGACACAAAGCTGGAAGCTACAGCCACAGACGTTTATGAGAAAGTTGTACTAGAACCAATCAGAAAGGCGACTGAGAGTGTTAGGAAAGAATTTAAAAAATCGATCGATAAGTATCTCAGAGAAAAGGGGTTAAATATTTAAGTGACCAGCATAGAAAAAGATTTTCCCAATTACCATGAAATCTATAACCGCTTACCGATGTACTCCGCTATGCTATATATGTTTTCAAGAAGGTTTTGATCAATATCTTCCTCGTCAATGCTTATTTCAAACTCGGATTCCAATGCCACAAGCAATTCCAAAGTGGCTACCGAATCAACGCCAACACCCAACTCTATTAGGGGTGTGTCATCCTTAATTTCTTCAGGATCAACTTCAGATAACATTTTTTCAATCAATACTTTCCTAATTCTACTATTTATATTGTCTTTCATTGTATCGAAACCTAAAAGCTACCATCAAACAGGCCCGCTTGGAATAGATCTACTTTAACAGACCAATAATTACTTTACCCGTAGGCCCCTTGGGTATACTTTCTCTGAATTCAATCTTGCGGGGAATCTTAAAATCAGCGATTTTGCCCTGACAAAATTCATAAATCTCTTTAGCGGTTAAATCGGTCCTTGGGACTATTACTGCCTTTACCACTTCATTACCCTCACTATCGCTCACACCGAAAACCACCACTTCCTTCACCTTCGAATGTCCTGAAATTTGATGTTCAACCTCCCTTGGATTTACCTTATTTCCACTGATACTTATGAACATCTTTTTTCTTCCGACAATTCTGATATACCCCTCTTTATCCGTAGTTCCCAAATCACCGGTATGATAATACCCATTCTTAAACACGCTCATTGTATCCTGGGGAAGGTTCCTATAACCCCTCGTCATTGACGTACTCTTAACGGCTATTTCCCCCTCCTCGCCCGCTCCAGCTACCGAACCGTCTTCCCGAAGAATTTTAACTTCTACATTTTTTACCGGTTGCCCGACTGAATCAAAATTACCTTCAACATCTTGAGATAGATTTATGGCTATTACACCAGTCTCGGTCGAACCATATAGTTGCCTTGGATAAATTCCAAATTTTTCATGGAATCGATAGAAAACCTCTTTTGATAGTGGAGAACCCGAGGAAATAACCAATTTGAGAGACGAAAAATGTCTAGGCTCTGGAAGATAGGTTTTGGCTAATACATCAAGCATAAACGGGACTGCCGGGAACACAGTTATTGCTTCACCTTCGATCAAATCTATCACCCTATTCCTGTTGAATGAGCTCAAAACATAAAGGGTACCGCCCACCCTTATACCACTAATAAAATTTCCTAATGCGTACGTATGCGATAGTGGAACGACAAATAGTATCTTATCATCCTCTGTCCAACCAACGGTCTGAGTATGATTTTCAGCAAGAGCAATAAGATTCACATGAGTCCTTACCACACACTTTGGTTTACCGGTAGAACCGGTTGAATAAAGATAAATTGCCTCATCATCGGGTATTAGGTTATATTGGATTTCCCTTGAAACTCCATTACTAGAATATGAATAGTCTGTGATAGCTCCTCTTATGACTACTAAGGATGCGCCGGTCTGATCAGCAGATTTTTCGGCCATAGGTCTTAATGCTTCTTCAGTAAGTATAATTCGCGGGGAGGAATTGGAGATATAATATTTTAATTCTGTTTCCTTATAGGCGGTATTTAAGGGAACTGAAATAGCGCCAATCTCAAGCACACTAAAAAAACTAGTTATAAACTCAAGCGAGTTAGGCAGTAAAATTGCAACTCTGTCACCATGACCAACTCCCTTTGATACAAGGAACGAAGTTAGATCTTGTACCATAGAAAAAAGGGTTCGATAAGTAATCCTTTTTTCTCCGTCCACAACCGCAATTCCTTCGGAATGCGCCCTCGCTGAATGTTTGAGTAAATCTGGAATTACTTTCATACTGAATTTCCTATTCTAGGGATACATACATGGAATAGTTAAACCCTCCTCTTCTGGAAAACCAAACATGATGTTCATGTTTTGTATTGCCTGTCCGCCTGCCCCTTTCCCCAGGTTATCAAGCGCTACAACAGTTATGCATACATCATCTTGAAATCCAATTCCGATATCACAAAAGTTCGTGGACCTCACGTTCTTTAAAGAAGGATATTTCCCCAAATTACATACCCGTATGAAAGAGCTTTCCGCATAGTATTCAAGATACAGATTCCATAAACGCTCCAATTCCAGGGGCTCTCTGAGCTCAGAGTAAATCGTCGTTAGGATTCCACGGTTAACTGGAATCCTATGGGGAACAAAGGTTAGCCTTACTGGGCCGCCACTCAAAATTGAGAGTTGTTTTTCCATTTCTGGCTTTTGATCATGTTTATCGATTCCAAAAGCTACAGCGGTTTCATTCGATTCCGAGAAATGATGCTCAAGAACAGGCGCTCTCCCGGCACCAGCAAGACCAGCTTTTGAATCGATTCTTATTGACCCATCCTCTAAGAGTCCATTATTCATAACTGGTGCTAGCCCGTATATCACGCTACTTGAATAGCAACCAGGGTTTGCAACGAGAGCAGCATCTCTTATCCTACCTTTATAAATTTCAGGAAGGCCATAGACAGCACTCTGTAGCAAATCTTTACATGCATGCTCTACCCCATATAAGTCCTTGTATTCCTCGTGATCACTAAGTCTGAAATCAGTACTTAAATCTATTACCCGAGTACCAGTCTGAATTAGCCTTTCAACAAAATGCATAGATTTTCCACCCGGAAGACAACTGAAGGCTAAATCAACAATTTCAAAGGATTTAAGTTTAGTAATACTCGAACACCTTACATCAATGAAATTATTGAATTGAGGGAAAACTTCATAAATCTTCTTGCCTGAAAATTTCTCAGATGTCAGCCAGACTATCTCAACATTTGGATGACGAATCAAAAGCCTGGTCAGTTCTGCTCCCGTATAACCTGTGGCTCCCAAAATTCCGACTCTGGTCTTCATCGATTCTGAGTTTGACTAAATTTCGTAAAAATGCAAACGTTTTTGATAGTATAATTCATTGGATTAAAATGCAGAATATCAATAAGTGTGTCGACAATCACTCCCTTGACACATTTTTAATGGCAATGATAATATTTCACCACATTATATAAGGAGGATAAGAATGATTAAAGCTTTAGGTAATTCGTATCTGTTTCCAATCTTAACGTTATTTTTTCTCTTATCATTTATAGGCTGTGAAAACGACGAAAGTAAGAAGATCGTAATCAAAGGAAATGTGGATAACACATCCGCAACAGTTGAAGCGGTAGTGAACGGACAGGTAGTGGACAGCGATGACACAGATGCAAATGGTAATTACCGAGTAACGGTTTCCAATAACGCTAACAGCGTGCAACTACGTTTTGTGACCGACACCTTTAATGTCGCACGAGTAATTCAATTAACGCCGGACAGTGAGGTCATCTTTGATGTATCCATCGAACCAGGGGTGATCACGATAGACAACTGGCAGGTTATTCAAGAGCGTTTGAAATTGTCTGGCAACGATACCATCACCTATAATGAACCTGACGCCGATTTTTCAATTAATGGATCAGGGAAGGATTGCCTGCGTACGAAAGGAAGTAGTGTTATCGATATCTCAGCCAGAAACATTACACTGGTCGATTGCGGCGAAGGTATAATCACTGAGGGCTCGTCCAGCTTAATGTTTGACGCAGTCGAAAATATCAACATAACAGCGAGGAGCAATGGAATAAGGTCAACAAATGAAAGTTCCGTATTTCTCTCCTCGGACAACGGAATTTTCGTCAGCTCAAATACAGATAGAGGTATTAGGTCAACTGGAACTTCAGAGGTAATACTCGACCCACAAGTAACCTGTACAATTTTTGGCTCAAACAATGCAATTAGTGCAAGCTCGAGCGCATTTATAGATCCGGATGGCTGTGTTTTGATAAATGGGTAAGCGAAGGCGCAACTATACTGGTGAACCCTTTACTCAAACTCGTGCTCGGATGCTTTAAGCGGGTAATATGCGGGGACAAGATTAATTGGGGATCCACTCCGTGTCATCCCCGAGGATAGTTGTCGGGGATCCATAGCATCAATTTCTAGAAAGCTCTCTGACTTCCATTAAATCTGCTCCCTATATGATGCGTGGGATCAATGCCGTGACAGCACAATAGGCGGGGTTTTCCAACCCCGCTAATTAGCCTTAATCGGGGAAAATCGCGAAAGCCATCCAGCCGGGCATACACCCATGCATCATCCCCGATGATTACCCGATCAAAGCATTCGGGTACAGGCGTAATTGGGGATCCACGCCATCAATTAGTAGAACACCCCTCACAGTTGCAATAAATTTCCTCCCCATATTATGGGGAGGATTAAGGTGGGGGTTGGCTTACCGTCAATGCGAGATGGGGGAAGATACCTTTATGATGACAAGACTGTCTCCAACAATGTAGGTAGATTGTCTTGCACTTTGCTTTACATTTGGTTACAATGTAAAGCAAGGAGATATGGTATGTATGAGGTTAAACTATCAAGCAAAAATCAGATCGTAATACCTCGTGAAGCTAGAGATGCCCTTGGTGTCAAAGCGGGCCATAAAATACTTATTGTCGTGCGCGGCGATACTGCGATCTTGCTCCGTAAGCCAGGGAAATACTCCAAGTCGATTAGCGGTATTGGCAAAGGTCTTTATCAACCTGCGTATGTTGAAAAAGAAAGAGAAAGCTGGAAGTGAAGACAAAAAGCATTGAGGCTTTTCTCGAGCGACACATCAGGATCGGATTAGATACGTCTGTTTTTATCTTCCAGTTGGAAGAGAATCCAAAGTATCGGGAGCTTGTGAATAAGATTTTCGTCTGGCTAGAGGGTCCTAGAGCTCACTCTGTTACTTCAACAGTCACAATGCTTGAGCTTCTCGTCAAACCGTACCAGCTTTCTGATATTGACAGTGTCAATAAGTTCTATGCCCTGCTGTCTACCTACCCTCACCTGGAGTGGATCGCGCCAACATTAGAGATCGCCGACCTAGCAGCAAAGCTCAGAGCGGAATATAACTTAAGAACGCCAGATGCCCTTCAAGTCGCGACGGCTTTATCCCTTGAGGCAACTGGCTTTATTTCGAACGATACTGCGTTTCAAAGAATTACAGACCTTGAAATACTCATCCTGGATGAGTTGCTGATTGATCAGGGATAAATATTAAGAGCTCAGTCTAACGAGGATCAAGGAGGGTTTACTATTCCCGACGACGATAGGCGGGGTTTTCCAACCCCGCTTATTAGCTTTTACCGGATAGCATGGGAAAGCCCATCTAGCGAAGTACTCATAAATACGCCATCCCCGAGGACTCCCTACTAGAAACAGGTGGGGACGAGAGTAATCGGGGATCCACGCATTTTCTCCTGGAGTCCCGCTTACAATCCGCGGGAGACACCTATTTTGTCATCCGCGAGGACTTTTATCGGGGATCCATAGCATCAATTTCTAGAAAGCTCTCTGACTTCCATTAAATCTGCTCCCTATATGATGCGTGGGATCAATGCCGTGACAGCACAATAGGCGGGGTTTTCCAACCCCGCTTAGTTTGGTATCTGTCACTATTTTTTTTCTGCTGAGTGAAACTCAATTCTTGGAATATTTGTAAGATTTGTCCCAAAATACTGTTAGACTTATTCATCGAGGGAGTCCTTCTCCAGGGGTTCTTTTTTGTTACAAAAAAATTCTGCCTGTCTGAGGCTTCCTCCTTAAAACCTATTTTGTACAGATGTGATTTCAAATGATGGATTGAAAACCTATATATTAGTGTGCTATTGTTTTTCTAAATGAATCCATCCGGAGTCGTAAAAAAAACGCTTGAAAAAGGATCCAGAATAAAAATCTGGAAACAGGATCCTACTGTGCGAGAACCTGGGGTAAGAATCACCTTTGTCCACAATAAAGTATATCCTGGACCAAGCGATTCTCAGTTAGCTATTAAAGGTTTTGCCCCTATTTTGCCGGACATTAACGGAGATTTCCTCTTTCCTCCGCCTGAACAGTATATTGTGGAGGATATATATAATCTGCCAGAAATAAGTGAAGAAGAACAAAGATTTGATGCAGCTCATACCTATGCGGTTGTACGCAAAGTATTAACAATGTACCAGCGTGTATTGGGAAGGGAACTAAAATGGGTATGGAATAGTGGAAGTAATGCTGAACCACTTAGCATTTATCCACATGCTAATTTGGGAAGATCGGCATTTTATGACAGGGGCTTGAAGTCACTTAACTTTCAATATTTCTATGTACTGGGAAAACAGCCGGTTTTCACCTGCAGATCTATAGATGTTGTTTCGCACGAAATGGGTCATGCAATATTTGATTCACTAAAGCCCTATTGGAATGTCTTAGAAGATGGAAGGGGGCTTTCTCTGGCGATAGCTGCATTACAGGAGTCTTTATGCGATCTTACCTCTATTCTCTTTATACTGTCTCAATTGGATCTCGTTGAATATATAGTTGCACAGACAAAGGCTAACCTACGCTATGAAGATAACATACTCGCAACTTGGGGTGAAGAACTCGGGGTGATACCTGGCTACGGGGCTGCCAGAAACGCAGTTAATAATCTTAAATTAAGTGAGGCCGGCACAGAGATACATGGGATTTCCCAGGTTTTTACCGGCGCTGTTTACGATATGCTTTCAGAAATGTTTAATGCTGCAAGAGAGCCAAATATTCGTGACGACGCTGAAACGTTGTATCAGGTAAGTCAGTATATGCTACATCTATTAGTTCAATCTGTTATCCTTTCGCCCGATAGAAAGGCTTCTTTCGCAGATGTTGCCGATGAAATGATAAAAATAACAGAAGGAACTGGACGATTAGATCATGCAGCAATTATTAGAAATAATTTTATCTATAGAGACATCCTAACGGACAAGGGGGTGGCAAGTCCTTTCGATGATTTCACGCATATTTTCCCAGACTTCCGAGGGTGTTGCGGTACTTTGAACGGAGCAGCGGCCTCAAAATAATCAAGCGACTCGGATAACAGATAAGGACGACAGATTCTATTTTTATCATTTCTAAAAACAAGGGTGTCACCCATTATCTAAGCCATTCAATCACTTCCAATCTGATCTGGTTTAATGGCGTTTCTTTCAGCGTCTCCATCGAAAAAGGGGGGCGGGAGGAGTGGGAGCTTTTCCTTTTTAGAGGATTGACGCTGAAGCTCAATTTCTGACACGAGTATACTCGGTGCAATAGTTGACACCGGAACATACCCGGACTCCGCTCCGCAGAAACCATTGAAAACTTCATAGTCATCCCCTGTGGCAATTATCTTGTTAATGGAAACAAGGGGTGTTCCAACAATTTCAATATCCCGAACAAGCGTCTCCTTACCAGTCTCGGGATCAACCTTATATACAACCAGCGGTGTCGCGCTGAAAGCCTGAAAGTCATAGGTTGAGGTATTTGTTTCTCCTCCTGTCATTTTCCTGATGATAAGACCAAATGGCTTTTTTTGACGTTTTACTTCTTCGATGAGCAACGTCTTTAGTTCTGCCTTTGGATACTCCTTTTTAGATTTAACGATAGTATTGCTCATCCTCGCCATTGGCGCTCTTCTGTAAGCCGCCCTGCCGTGTCCATTAGACTTGTTAAAACCATTTATCGGTGTCCTAGAAAGAAGAAAATTCTTTAAAATACCATTCTCGACCAGAACCACCGTTTGACCAGGAACTCCCTCGTCGTCAATGGGGTAATATCCAAGAAGACGAGTTCCATTAAAGCTTTTTAATTCAGGATCATCAATGATTGATAGAAACGCGGGGATTATTTTTTCTTCAACCCTATCTTTAAAGGTCTGACCCTCTTTATCATTAATCTGCCTCTCACCCTCCAGCCTGTGGCCAACGGCTTCATGGAATACAATCCCTGCAGCCTCAGGCTCCAGTATCGCAGGCACATTTACTGGCGAAAGTGCCTCAGCACTTTTCATATCAACCGTTTCTTTAACTAAATCCCTCATAGCAGACTTCAATTTATCCGCCGAAGGAATATCTAGGGGTGTAACATAATATAAGTTTTCATAATTCTTGATTACCCTGCCATCATCCGCCCTCGTAAGAGCATCGGCGTCTATAGAATACAGAATCTCATCCCTAATATATCGGGCTCCCTCGGTGTTGACAAAATAAACGGTTTCCTTTTGGGCTGTTATTGAAACTGATGCATCAATTAAATCCTTATATTCCTTAAATACTGAAGAAACTTCCCTCATCTTGCTTTCCCAATCCTTGGGATTAAATACTAATTCGACCTCTGGTTCGTTATAAATATGAGGCTCTTCCTTGGAAAAACTGGGTATTTCTTCATCTTTAACTTCATCTACATGCTCGGCCTTCTTATTGAAATACTGTGTAAGGGCATACTTATAAGCAGCATCGGTTGCCTGCCATAAAACCGCCCTTATGGAATCAACATCGTTATCAAGTGGAATAATCGAGGAATCAAATGAAGAAGAATTGCCGCCTGAATTGCCTAATATCGAATTATCAAATTCATAATTTCCTACCCTCACGTCAACAAACAAACGCCTTGTCCTGTCATTGACCAACTCTGCTATCGCACCATATTTTCCCTTAATATTATAATAGGCGTTGTCCTTAATCTGATAACTTATGAAGTATGGTGCTTCATATCCATCGAGTCTTAGCTTTTTCCATGAACGACTTAATTCCATTTCCATCGCATTCAGCACCACAGTATCGCTTCTCTCCGACTCCGACACTGCCGTTAATGTAGTTAATGTAATTAAAAGGAATGAAAATATGATTATAGATAATACTTTTAACCTCATAGATAGACTTCCTCGCATGAAAAATGGTATCGACCGGAGCCTATATTGTCAATCTCATACCCCATCGATAACACCCTCGTTTCTCTTTCTAACTTCTTTGTCTTGATACTGAATAGATCCTGACCTATCGTCAGGACATGGTGCAGCACAGGTACAAAGAAGCAACCCTTCGACCCTTCGACAAGCTCAGGACTCAGGACTAGGCTACCCCCTTATTGTCATTCCCTAATTCCTTAATAGGGAATCCATGCTTTTAACTCTGGATCCCCGACTATTGATTTCGGGGATGACATGACAACTAAAAAATTTAATTCAACCCCACCCCGCAAATTTTTCTATACGTCTTCGTTCCTGATTTTCTTAACGCATTTTTTGGAAGGACACTTAAGTCCTTTTAATTCTGAGAAGGATTAATGAAAATAAATCTAATCATGAAATCGTAAGAATTTTACACACGAAATATTTAACATCTACAATCGCGAGGACAGTGAAGCGATCTTCTTTGCCTACGTCGACTGGATAACCCCGCAGCGAGTGCGGGGAATTCGCGTGATCAACAGTTCTGTATCAGTTCCCTGAGAAACCTGTTAAGCATGCTGGTCGACTTTCTTAAGTCAATCTGCGTTAATCTCAAGAATGGATAAATTAGCCTTGGGTTAAAAATTAAATACTTAAATGCAGTTAGTTTTCTGAGTTCTCCACAGCTACTGTAAAAATGTCTCATGTCTGGCAGTTCAACCTGATTATCATCTGATATTGATCTTACCGATATGACGGGAGCTCCGTAATCCTCGGCCGCCTCAATTACTCCCCATGTTTCCATATCCACACTTAAGGCACCCGTTTGGTCGTATAGTCGCCTCTTTTCATCTGGGTCATGTATAAATCTGTTTTCTGTGAGTAATCCACCCTTCATAAAATCTATAGATAACCCGCTTATGTCACAGAACAGCCTTTTCTTCTCATTCCTTTTTAAACTCAAGACCCATTCTCCAACTATAACATCTCCAACCTCGAGTCCATCCATGAGCGCACCACCGAGTCCAGCAGATATGATTAATTCGGGTTTGAATTTTTGTATTACGTAATTTGTTCCATCGCGTGCTCTCTTGATGCCGACACCCGTACGGGCAAAAACTATGGACTTCCCATCCAGGTCACCTTTAAAAAATTGTAGCTCATTCCAGGATCCTTGATCAGTTATCTGAAGATAGCCCTTATTGTCCTCCAATTCAAACCAGTTAGCACAAATAACCGCTATCAAATTTATGATCCCCTGTTCGATTTTCTCAAAACTGATTTATGTTTTATTCTTCCATTGTAAAGCTTCAAACAGCGCCTGAATCGCGATTCAGGCTTGATCAGACGATTACTCTCCAACGTAATGCTTTAAGTATAGGAAAACAATCAATGCTGCTAGTGCAACCCTGTAAATGACAAAAACCGTATAACTTCCTTTCTGGACATACCTCAAAAGATATTTTATTGCAAGGAATCCAAAAAAGGCGGAGCTAAATACGCCGGCTAAGAAAGGAAGGCTAGCCACTGTCGCAAAATCTAGGTGCCTTGATTCAAATATTGCAGCCCCAGCTATTATAGGTGCAGCGATTAAGAAGGAAAACCTTGCCGCCTCATCCCTCTTAAAACTCCTCATAAGTCCGCCTGTGATTGCAATACCCGAACGTGATACGCCAGGCACAATCGAAATAGCCTGAAAAAGCCCTATTATCAGGCCATCCCAAACGCTCATCTCTGAAATCTTCTTGTCTCTACCTGAAAATCTATCCGAAAAATAAAGGACTAAACCAAAGAAAAAAAGTGTAAAAGCGATAGCAAGCGGGTCTCTTAATATCCCGCTAGCCTTTTTTTCAAATAAAACCCCAGCGACAGCGCCCGGAATACACGCAATGATTATAATTAACCCCATTCTTCCATTCGGATAATCTTTAAAGCCCGAATTAAAAACACCACCAACAAGTTCAACTCCGATTGCGGACCATTCTCTCCAGAAATAATAAATAAGCGCGAGTAGAGTCCCGATATGAAGAGCGACATCATAAGGCAATCCGGGATCATGCCAGGAAAAGAACCACGGTAAAAGGACAAGGTGGGCAGTGCTGCTCACTGGAAAAAACTCTGATACGCCCTGTATAAACCCAAATATTAAAGACTGTATTAGACTCAATAAGCTATTCCCAGATTCATAGACTCCACTTTATAGAACCCTTTTAAGATATTTCCCAGTAAAAGATCCTTCAAAATGAGAAACCTCTTCCGGGGTTCCATTTGCAACCATCCAGCCTCCATTTTCGCCACCTTCTGGTCCTAAATCAATTATAAAGTCTGAGCATTTTAAAACCTCAAGATTATGTTCGATAACCACGATTGTATTCCCCGAATCTACGAGCCTCTGAAGCACATCAATTAACCTTTTTACATCTTCAAAATGAAGACCTATAGTGGGTTCATCGAGAACATACAACGTTTTACCAGTTGCCTTCTTCGATAGTTCCTTTGCAAGTTTTATTCTCTGGGCTTCGCCACCCGAAAGCGTCGTAGCTGATTGACCGAGCCGAATATAATCGAGTCCCACTGCGTGAAGCACTTCGAGTTTCTGTCTTAGTTTCGGAATACTGGAAAAGAATTCTAAAGCCTCGCTCACTGTCATTTCCAAAATGTCCGTAATGTTTTTTCCCTTATAACAGATGTTCAAAGTCTCCGAGTTGTACCTCTTGCCCCCGCACTGATCACACCTTACGTAAACATCCGGAAGAAAGTGCATTTCAATCTTCACGGTTCCATTTCCCTGACATCCACTGCACCTTCCTTCGTGCACATTAAAGCTAAACCTACTGGGGGCATACCCACGCAGCCTCGAATCTGGCAGTATTGAGAACAATTCCCTAAGGGGTGTAAAAAGGCCTGTGTAAGTGGCGGGATTTGATCTCGGGGTCCTTCCAATGGGAGTCTGATCAACATTCACCACCTTATCTATTTTATCATAGCCCTGTATCGCTTCATGCCTACCTACCCGCTCTCTCCCGCCATAGAATTTTGAGCAAAGGGCATTGTAAAGTGTGTCAATCACTAGGGTGCTCTTTCCGGAGCCGGATACACCAGTTACACAAGTAAAAACTCCAAGAGGAAAGGAAACGTCGAGCTTTTTCAGATTATTTTCACACGCGCCTTTGACCTCTAAAAAGGCCCTAGGGCTTCGCCTTGTATTAGGGACAGGGATCGAAAGTTGCTTTGAAAGGTAACTACCTGTGAGGGATCTTTCGTTTTTCATTAAATCGTGGATGCTTCCATGAGCTATAACCTCTCCACCCTTTTCACCGGCCCCAGGCCCCATATCTACAATAAAATCCGAGTTCCTAATGGTTTCCTCATCGTGCTCGACCACGATAATTGTATTCCCGCGATCCCTCAGGGACTTTAGTGTTGAAATAAGGCGCTGATTATCCTTAGGGTGCAAACCTATTGTCGGCTCATCGAGTACATAAGTAATCCCCGTGAGCCTGGAGCCAACCTGAGTTGCGAGCCGAATTCTCTGACCCTCGCCTCCGGAGAGTGTGGTCGCCGAGCGGTCAAGAGTGAGATAGCCAAGACCCACATCTCTCAAGAATTCTAGCCTCGATCCTATTTCGTTCTGTATCCGCTCACCGACCTCTCTTTCCTGCCCAGAAAAACTTAAATTACTGAAATATTCAATGCACTTATCTACCGTTTGCCTGGCAATATCGGAAATCGATTTTCCATCCAATAATATGCTAAGACTTTCTTTCTTCAACCTTGAGCCATTACAGGTAGAGCAGTCGACAGTGCGAATATACTTCGAAAGCTTCATCCTGACTTCGTCAGAAGATGTTTCATGATACCAATCGGAGATTATGCCAATAACGCCAGGAAATGTATCCCAATATTCGATCGATCCTCTACCGTTATCCCTATAAAATCTGATTTCCTCATTTCCAGATCCATACAGGATGATGTTTTTAATTTTTGCGGGCAGCCTCATATACGGAGTTTGGGTACTAAACCCATAATGATCTGCTACACATTCGATAATGCGACCGAAATAATTTGAATTCCTCCAGGGGATGATGACACCATCTTCTATTGATTTGCTTTTGATATCTATAATCAGCTCTGGATCGAAGTTTGTTTTTTTACCGAGCCCTTCGCACTCGGGGCAGGCCCCGTACGGACTATTAAATGAGAAAAACCTCGGAGAAATTTCAGGATAGCTTATTCCGCATGTTGGACAGGAAAACTTCTCACTGAAAATAATCTCTGTCCCGCTGGATGACTCCACTTTTACGACACCGCCTGATCTTTTCAGTGCCAGCTTAAGGGAATCCTGTATTCTCCCTCTTAATTCCTTTTCAGTAATATTTACCACGTCCACCAGGAGTTCAATCGTGTGCTTCTTATTTTTTTCAATACGAATTTCATCGTCGAGGTCATGCAGATTTCCGTCAATCCTTACTTTAAGGTACCCCTGATCTTTGAGCTCATCCAGTTCTTTTCGGTATTCTCCCTTCCTACCCTGAACAATAGGCGAATAGATGGATATCCTCTCTCCCTTAGGGAATTCGATTACTCGATTCACCATTCTATCAATGCTCTGTGACGATATCTCCTTCCCACATATATAACAGAACGGCCTTCCCAATCTGGCGAAAAGAAGCCTGAGAAAATCATATATCTCGGTTATAGTGCCAACCGTTGATCGCGGATTCCTCTGAAAGGTTTTCTGATCAACGGAGATCGACGGAGAAAGTCCCTCAATGGTATCGATGTCTGGTTTATCTATCTTTTCGACAAACTGCCTGGCGTACGCCGAGAGCGACTCCATATACCTCCTTTGACCCTCAGCAAAGATGGTATCAAAAGCAAGCGAAGACTTCCCCGAGCCGCTTACGCCCGTGATTAAAACGAATTTCCCCCGAGGAACCTCCAGGCTTATATTCTTTAGGTTATGCTCCCTTGCACCTATAATTCTAATACTATCCAAGGTGGATTTATTTTACCTGGTATTAGTGCGGATGATTAATCAATTGTAGTAACATATTCCAGAAGCGATCTGTTTGAGCCAGGATAGTACTGGAAAGAGTCATCGCAAACGTATTAGAAGCAAACTCAAGGATTTGTCAATGAAAAATCGGTAACCCTCTAGAACTGTGG
>DASWID010000112.1 GCA_036397855.1 Thermodesulfobacteriota bacterium
CATTTCCTCAAGAGATAGACAAGAGATCGCCACAAGAGAGTCTATACTGAGCACTTCGATTATACTCAGTACAGGCCCTTCGACGGTGCTCAGGACAGGCTGCTCGAAGTACGATGACAAAAAAGAGGAGATTGCTTCGAGAGAACCTGTCCTTACCATGTCGATTAACTTGGTCCAGTCGAGAAACTCAGGGACTCAGGGGTCAAATCTTTTGTTGACTAGTTTTAAGAAATAACAATATTCTCTCTTGATCAGGAAATTAGGTAGTAAATCACTTGAGGGATTTCAAGTGTATTTGATCGAAATATTTATAGAAAATGTCCAATTTAGATACAATATCAAAAGACCAATTCCCTTTTCTTAAAACATTTATCAGTGGATACTACAAACAACAAAAGGTTTGACCCCTCTATTTTTTCTGTCTGAATCGTCAAGATATATATTCTTTTTCTCATTTCCTCTGCTGGTAATAGGATAGAGTGCACCTGGATATTGAACTATTAGGGGGTCTTGCCATACAGAGAGTTTATAGTTATGAGAAAATTATGTGAAATGTCAACGGGTCGACACCATATTTTTTGCTCTTTCTATTTATTCCGGGCGAACTGAAGAAGGGGCTGAGGAAAAAGATTAAATTAGGGGGTGAAAGTTAAGTGAAAAAATCCTTTTATTGCGTAATGTGTAATTTGGTATACGAGGACGACCGCCCTACTGAGGATGAGTTAGTCTGCGATGAGTGCGGCGGTGAGCTAGCTGAACTACCCATAGACACCGATTTCGATGAAGGAGGAGAGGGTTAAAATTTCAGAATCTTTGAAGCAAAAGCAGAGAGTTTGATAAGACGACCTGATGAACTTCGATTCATTCTGCGCATCTAAACGCTAAATAAAAAACTCAGGGGTCAAATTTTCAATTGACGATTGTTTTTTATTAATATCTTCCTTCCAGCAATTTTTGGATTGTTTGTTTTAGTTTTCATATCATGAACATCCTTTTTCTTGTACTCTTTCTTTATTTCATCGTCAACTAGGAATCTCTGGGGTCAGGCGTGAATAAATGAGTTATTTTTGTTTTTGCTCTTCTTGCCCGGTGTTTTTTTGGATTGTTTTTCCTATTTCCCGCCCTATTAACTTCATCCCTCCTTTCTTTCCTCTTTTTGTTTGAGTACGGCTATGGGTTCGCCCTGAACCTTATAGCATGCTGTTATGAGCTTGGTTCGAGTGGAAGACGTCTCCTACGAATCCTACTCTTTTCAATGACAATGATTGAACTGGCCAACTCCTCTGTTGAAATTTTTTCAAGAGCTCGACTTATAAGTTCTACCACTTCTTGCTCAGTGTAATTTCCACCTCGGAAGAGTATTAAACCTGGCCTTTCCGCCTTTGCCAGAGCCAAAAGTCGAGGATAGTCCAAATCAGCTGTGACTACAACACGTCCCTCATTTCTAGCACGTTCTAGGATAGTTATATCTGAAGCCCGATCTAGTCCCAATTCTAGAGCATGAACGGCATCATGGCCCTGTCTCGTTAACCAGACAGCCAATTGTGGTGAAAGAGGCATATCTACTACAAACTTCATCTCGCAAATTCCACTGTTTCATCTTCTGCAAGAAAGGCTGCGTAGAGCAAGGCTTGGTCTATATCCTCGGCCTCTAAATAGGGATATGCCTTTAAAATAGTTTCTTTTGTCTCTCCTGAAGCCAAAAGCCCAAGCAGGCGCGAAACAGGGAAGCGAAGTCCCCTTATGCACGGCTTACCGGTGCAAATATTTGGATTGACTGTAATGCGCTCAAGTTTCATCTTTTTATTATTATTTCCTCTTTTATAATTTGCAATACTTCTTGGAGATTTTTCGAAGCCTCTTCAAAAGATTTATCAGCTAGTTGCCGAATTTGTTTTGGTAGCTTTTCATAATAGCTTCAAAACGTTGGCCCGGCTAAGTGCCTCATAACTCTTTACACTTTCCGGCACGGCAGTCAGAAATCGCTTTCTCAGCTAACCTAACTAATTTCCCGGCCTTTACACCCCCCTCAAATTGTTTATCCCATACTTCATTATCAAACTTGTAAAACCACTCTCTCAAAACTGATAGGTGATCTTCAGATAGTTTTTCAATTGCTTTCTCAATTTCCTTTACAGTCATTGTCCCTTTCCATCTTTTGTCACTTGATTATTAATTATACGCCATTTCTTCAGAAGTGATAATTATTATTATTCAGAGAAATGGTGTCTGGCATCGTGACAAAATGAGACTCAAAGGAAACGTAACTCTTCAATGATGATACGCTTGAGAATCCTAATCCCTGAGGGTATAAAAAGGGGATTGCCACAGGGCTTCGCCCTTCGCAATGACGTGATGGCGGATTGCGGCTATGGAGACTGGGTCACACATGGCACTGTGATCATCATATTGCAGAATTAGAAATTTCGGGACTGGGAAAGGTCTGTGAGGTTCCCCATATATTATTAGACTTGGCCATCCTTAGACTTAGGACAGGTCCCTTGACCCTTCGACCCTTCGATAGTTCGACCTTTCGACTAAGCTCAAGGCTCACTACTCAGTGTGAACGGGTTATACGGGTTATAAAGAAGAGAATGGGGAATGTAAACCTTTTTATTCGTGGATCCCCAATAACTGCATTTGAGAATGACACGTGGTAATTGAGATTGCTTCGATACGTAGTTTCTCAAATGACCTCTATGCGGATTCCCGATAACGCCTGTGTCCAAATGTTTCTGTCGGGGAGTCCAAATGACAACGCTTAAGATCTGTTCGACCCAGCAAATGACTAACTCTTGGTTGGCTCGAATAAAAGAAAAAAGTAAAGAATCAAAGTGAAAGGATATTTAATCCATCTATCATTTCAAACTGAAAAGGCAAAAGAATTTGAAAAGTTTAAATTGGCCGAAACATTTGACACCAGTCTTACGTACCTTTATATTAAAGTTAAGGTTAACATTTAGCATTAATTTTATTTCTCTCGGGATAAGAGGAGCACATATTGGCAAAAGAGAAAAGAAAACCCATGACCCTCACCATGATAGGACTCAACCAGGCCAGAAAGGATTTATCCCGTCTGGTCAAGCGAGCGAAGAATTCGAATACTCGATTTTTAGTAAGCGAACGAGGCAAACCTCAGGCAGTGGTGATTGGCGTTGACGACTTTTTAAAGAATGTCCTCAAAAAGGAACGTGCGAGTGTCGTTGCCGAAATCCAACTTGAAGCAAAAGAGAAGGGGCTAGATACTATATCTGCAAAAGAGGTAGATCGAGAAATAAAGGCATACCGGAAATCTAAATCTTAAGTCCTACTCTCTGTGATTAAAGCGGTATACGATACTAATGTTATTGTTTCGGGACTTCTCAATTCAGAAGGCATCCCTGCGTTTCTTTTAGATATCGCTACTCAAAGAGAGATTACACTTTTTATATCCCCAGAAATCCTTCAGGAATATGAGGGGGTCCTTTTACGGCCAAAATTTGATTTTCAAAAGGAGTAGTAAAAAGATTTCTGCGACTGATTAAAGCAAAGAGTAAAATTGTGAAACCTAAGTCTTTAGAATTTACCCTGAAAGACCCTGCCGATAATAAGTTCCTTGAATGCGCGCTTGCTGGAAAGGTTGATTGCCTTGTAACAGGAAATACTCGTCATTTCCCTTCCCCAACATATAAAGGAATTAAAGTAATCTCTCCAAGAAAATTTTGGGCGATATATAAGGAGAGCTTGTAGTAATCATTAAAAAAGAATCTACGGCTTTTCTGCCGTACCCGCTTTAAGGATTATATATGAGAAACTTACAGTTCCTGTGATAAAAAACCTCTGGGATCATGAATAAATGAGTTATTGTTCTTTTTATTGATCTTCCCGCGATTTTTTCAATTGCCTTCGGTACTCTTCTTACCAAGAGCTTCCTCTTTATTTTCACTACCAATTAGAAGATAAGTGGGGGACTGAAGTCCTCCGCTAAACGTCTATTTACGGCTGGCCCTTTGATTCAACTCAGGACAGGCTCAGGACTCAAGGCAGGCATTTCCACCCTTCGACGGGTGAACGGGTTATAAAGAAAAGAAAGGGAGAAGTAAAACCATTTTATTAGTGGATTCCCGATAACAAATGACATATGAGGGGTGGATTCCCAATAACTGCATTTGAGAACGACACGTGTTAATTGAGATTGCTTCACGCGGCTAGCAATGACATTTGAGTCAAATCGGATCGTCACGCAGGAGTTTACACTGATCACTTCGACCTAGCCGGGACAGGTGCTTTGGCTAGGCTCACGACAGGTCCTCGGGCAAAGTAACTGATCCACACTTCGATCCTTCGATTACACTCAGGACAGGCTCAGGGCTCAGTGTGAACGGTTTATTATTGCCATCGTAGAACTGGGACAGACCCTTCGATGAAACCCAGGACAGGGTAAACGGCTGGGAGTATTGAGGGCTCGTGACAAGATTCGAATGACAGAGGGTAGCTGAGTGAAAAAGCGCTATATAATCTCGTTTTTCAGGATAATGAGCAGCCTCTCTAAATTTTTGATCTTCTCATCGGTATTTGATTTACCAAACCTGAGCTCCAAATATGCCTCTGTCAAGGCTTCAAAGGTATTGGACGTTGAGTTTGCATTTAAGCCTACGGCTTTAGCGAATTCTCTTGGCGTCAAATAATCGTGCTTTTTAAACCCTTTTTTGGTTAACATAGAGAGCGCTTTTTTATACATTGATGAGGCTCTTTTGTCAGTGTAGTATTCCCGAAACTTAGGCAGTCTTGTAAGTACGGGCTTTTTCACGAGTAACCAGGTAGTAAAACCCAACAATCCTAAGGCTATTAACCATCTCTTATCGACTAAGAGTTCACTAAAACCCTTATTTTGTAATTTTCTTTTTTGCCAGACCCATTTGTTTCTCAGTTGCTTGAAAAATTGATTTTGATCCTTTTGATCATAATCTATCACATATCTACTCCAACGGAATTTCAAGTAATCTATATACGAACTGAAGAAATAAAAGGCACCCGTTTCTGCATCTGAGTCCGCACTCTCTGGTGTTGGATCGAAACTAACCCAACCATATGTCGGGAAATAAACCTCCACCCAAGAGTGGGCATCGCTTTCTCTTATTAAAAAAAAGTCGCCGTGTGCATTCCATTGACCATCAATAAAACCATTGATAACTCTTGAAGGAATACCCAAAACCCTTAGCATAACTACCATGGATGTAGCAAAGTATTCACAATGTCCAGCCTTATTTTCGAAGAGGAAATCGTCTAACGGGAATTCGCTGGTTCCCCTTTCTAGGGTTCTAGTATATTTTAAGTTGTCTTGAAGATAATTTTTGATAGAAATCGTCCTATCATAAGCATTGGTTTTATCTATTGTCAACTCTTTTGCAAGATCTTGAATATTTTTATTTAGAAATGGTAGTTGGAGATAATTATCCATTATCTCAGTCGGATATTCTCCTCGGTCGCTTCTCAGGTCATAGGCCTCTGGGACTTCCAAATCTGAGTATGCTAAGTATTTGAGCTTATAGGATGTCTTATTCGGAAGAATGTAGGAGTCATTTATTTCAGCGATCATACTTCCTTCAAGGCCTTGAAAGCCAACAGGAACATTAGCTGAAAATAGAATATCCGTGTCTATTGGTTCAGTTAATATTTCCTGGGCTAATAATTCATTACCCGAATGCTTTACCCTTGTTTCTCCGTCAATGTTTTTTTTGATGGTCTGATAGTTGCGTTTGCTGGCTCGCCAATGGGTACCATCAAATCGATCAAGCGCTATACCTCTCCAATAAATAGGTCTTGGAATACTCTTGATCTCCCTGTTTAAAATCATTACCCTCATCACGGGTGAATTATCGAACTTAATTTGTCCAACCTGTCCTAGTTTTACTTCATCTGAGAACCCGGTCCTCAATGATTCGGGTGTGATAAAATCACTCATAAAAAAACCTGTTCTAATTCTTGGGACAGAAATAAAGATCATCGCAGTAAAAACTAAAACACAGATACTGATCAACGCAGTTGTACTTAAGAATTTTCCAGTAACAAGGTTAGGATCCGCCTTACTAGAAGTATCATGAGATTCTTTTGTGATATTAAGGATAACGATTGCTGAAAGCGATACTGCTACATACACTATGAATGCAACTCCATAGCCAAAATTTATAGCAACTACCGATCCGGCAAGAAATTGAAAGAAACTTAGAATGTAGATTTGAACAATATCTCTTATTGTCTTCCGTGCGAGCAGCTTAATGATCTGGGTATAGATTAAAAAAATTAAAATTGCATTAACGACTTCCACCCCAAGAACAAAGAAGCTTAGTAAAACATAGACTATAAGCAATATAGCAAGGAATGTAGAGAGGGTTTCGTTTATATAGTACTGTCTACGAATCTTTGAATTTATGAAACTAAAAGTTAACGCTACCACAAAAACAATGGCGGATAGATTGTCAACCACTCCCGTAATCCATATCGAAAAAAATCCCAATAGAGCGATCAGATGCGTGAACAGAGCCTGCGCCTGTGATAGGTTCACTTTATCTCTCCGAGGTATTTAATTTCTAAATCACGGAGTCTTTTTATCTTGTCTCTGCTGCGGGCTGCATTCTCAAACTCAAGCTTATTTGCAGCCAGTTTCATTTCCTCCGTAAGTTTTTTGATAAGGCCCGGAATCTTTTCTGGAGTAACATCTGATATCTCACCCTCATCATCCTTAGGAACCGTGAAATAGTCTGCTTCATATATAGAAGCGAGTATATCACTTATCCTCTTCTCAATACTCTTTGGTGTGATATGGTTCGATTTGTTAAATGCCAATTGAATTTCCCTTCTTCGGCTGGTTTCATAAATCGCCCTCGACATGGACGTGGTAATCCTATCTGCATACAATATAACCCTTCCCCTTATATTTCTGGAAGCTCGACCGAAGATCTGTATCAGCGATGTTTCTGAACGCAGGTATCCTTCCTTGTCCGCATCTAACACGGCAACAAGGGACAGTTCAGGTATGTCAAGCCCTTCGCGCAGGAGATTGATGCCTATTAGAACATCGAAAACTCCGATCCTGAGGTCTCTTATAATCCTAATCCTCTCCAGTGTTTCGATGTCGGAATGTATATACCTCACCTTTATACCGATTCGTCTATAATATTCGGCTAAATCCTCTGCCATGCGTTTGGTAAGAGTCGTTATAAGAACCCGATCGGACATGTCTACCGCCTTTTTTATTTCCTCTAGAAGATCGTCTACCTGGTTCTCTGCGGGTCGTATTTCTATCTCAGGATCAGCGAGTCCGGTGGGACGTATGATCTGTTCAACAACCTCCGCCTCGCATTTAGAAAGCTCGTATTGCCCGGGAGTAGCCGAGACAAAAATCACTTGATTGATCTTTTCCTCAAACTCAGAGAAGTTAAGTGGTCGGTTGTCGATAGCGGAGGGAAGCCTAAAGCCGTGTTCCACTAGAGTGAGCTTCCTGCTCCTATCACCCTCATACATTCCCCTAAGCTGCGGGACTGTCTGATGACTTTCATCTATAATAAACAATGAATCCTTTGGAAAATAGTCCAATAGCGTCCAAGGGGGTTCTCCTGGTCTCCTGCCCGATAGGTGCCTTGAATAGTTTTCAATTCCCGGGCAGAAACCGATTGTAGAGAGGAGTTCGAGATCATATTTTGATTTTTCCTCTATCCTTTTCTTTTCCAAGGTCATGCCCCGAGATTCAAAGTAGCTTATTCTCTCTATTAGCTCTTCCTTTATGGTTTTAATCGCACGAATTAGTTTCTCTGCCGGTGCAACATAATGTGTATTTGGATATATGATAGCTTTTTTTATATTTCTTACCGTCCTCTTTTCTAATGGTTCAATCTCCTTGATCGATTCGACATAATTACCAAAGAATTCCACCCTTAATGCAATCGACTCTTCATGTGATGGAAAAAGCTCTACCGAATCGCCCTTGACCGCAAAACTACCCCTGTAAAATTCGTTGTTGCTCCTTTCATAACGGGCATCTGTAAGCTTCCTAAGGAATTCGTCCCTCCCGATATCCATTCCTTCCTCAATTATGGTAAGCATGCCGTAATAGTCCTCGGGGGAGCCTATACCATAAATACATGAAACGCTTGCCACTATAATTACGTCTCTTCTGTCGAAAAGCGATGAAGTTGCCGCGTGTCGTAGTCTATCAATATGTTCATTTATGGATGCATCCTTCGCTATATATGTATCGGTTTCCGGTATATAGGCTTCGGGTTGATAATAATCATAGTAGCTGACAAAGTAATGCACGGCATTTTCCGGAAACAGCTCTTTGAGTTCTCCATACAATTGTGCGGCAAGTGTCTTATTATGCGCGATAATCAGTGTTGGCTTGTCCAGATTAGCGATTGCTTTTGCGATGGTAAAGGTTTTACCACTGCCGGTGACTCCGAGCAGTACTTGATGCTTAAGACCCCTAAGAACGCCTTTGGTAAGCTTATCTATGGCTGATGGCTGATCACCCTTAGGAGAAAAATCCGTCTTAATTTTAAAGAGGTTTGACACAATTACCCGACTAAAATTCTAATTGAATTGTGTAATAGTGTAAATAATATCCATAACCTTGTGGTCAGTCGGTTAAGAATAGCTGATTGGTATACCTTTCAAGAATTATAATCAGTCGAATATTGCGAAGGTCAAAAGGGCCTATTTATGTTTCTTCTTAACTTCGGTGAACCTTATTTTTTGCAGGTTTTGCCTTTGTTCTGGTGTCAGTACTTCTCTTATCTTTAATAACATATCTAGCCTGAGTCTTTTTAACTTTGTCTTTAATTGCACCACCTCATCATTCAGTTCCAGAACCTCATCCCTACCTGAATTTGGGTCTTCAATCTTCGATCGGAACTCTGATTGTTTCTGTTTTAATTGTGAATACAAGTCTGCTATTGGGTCCTTATTACCGTTGAATATTTGTTCTATGAGGTCGACTTGATCCTTTGTTAGATTAAGTTCCTTGACAACTTCGGGATCTTTCCACCACTTGGCGCTCTTATAGCCACCATGACTGTAGGAGTTTGGTGAGTAAAACAAGATTAAAGTTAAAATAATGAAGCAGGTCTTTTTCAATTCCTATCCTCCCGTGTTATTATCGTTGTCAAACTTCCAAAGCCCATAGATCTCCAACACGTCCGCACTGTCGAAAGATATTGTTCTGTCAACTTCAAATAGTAGCTTTTCGTCTTCTCTATCCTTCTCCGTATACTTAACTACGCTATTTTCTGCTCTCATATATACAATTGCAACAACAGAGATAATGAGGAACAGAGACAAGACAGATATGTATGACCAATTCCGCACCCGGTAGTCGAAGAGTTTAAACAACCATGGTTTAGGGCCTTCTTCCCGATGATTCAATCCTTCCCAAAACTTTATTATATAATCCTCTTTTGGTTCAATCCCTTCCCATTTATCCAGTAACTTCCATTCTAGATTTGCGAATCTCAGAAATTCGTTGCATTCGCTGCACACGTCCAAATGAACCTTCAACTCGTCCATTTGTGACTTGTCCCGGTCATCAATAGTGTAATCGAGTATTAAGTCCTTGAAATTCTCACAATTCATTTTCTCCCCTCTCTTCCAAAATTGGTTTTAATTTATCGATCAGTTTCATTCTTCCTCTATGAATATAGGTTTTAACCGCACCCACGGTGCATCCTATTACATCGGCTACTTCATCATAGGACAATCCTTCATATTTGCAAAGAATAATCGAAGTCCTCTCTTTCTCAGGTATTGCATTTAGTGCTTGAAAAATGCTATCCCTAATGTCCCTTCTGTTGATCAAATCATAACCACTCGGTGAATTAGAATCTCTTACATCCCCCTTATTCTCCTGAAATTCATCTAAACTCACTTTATTCATTCTGCCTTTTACTTTTATTTCAGTCAGGCAAACATTCGTAGCAATCTTGTAGAGCCATGTGGAAAATTTAGCCTGCGGTCTGTATTCCTTTACCGATCGGTAAACCCTTAAAAAGACTTCTTGAGCTAAGTCCTCTGAATCATTTCTATCATTGGTAAACCGGTATATATAATTCATAATAGACTTGTAGTGTCTTTTCATTAATTCTGTGAAGGCACTGTCATCCCCTGATTTGACTCTCCTCATGAGCTCGATATCAGTTTCCATCTGCATGCAGATTAGATTTTATATTTTAGTAACTAAAAATCAAAGAAAATGTTACGGATTTATTAACTATGTCAATTGATTAGGTATAATAAGCACGGAAATAAAGATTTGCTAGATACTTACAAACATTCTTAGATTTCCTCAACCACTAGTCAATTAATTATATTGTGATTAAGCAACTGATAATTATTGTTGGTGCGATAAGTATGGTAAGAATACATAATTTGATAATGACAGAACCATCGTTTAGCGTCGATCAGAATTAATTTTCATTAAATTAATAGAGTGTCAAGTAAACACGCAACACATGCTCAACTGGAATACAGATGAAAAAAAGGCCCTTTGGTAATGACTCGGCTAATTTTGGGCGATTTGATGCACCTGAAAACGTATCCACTCCAGATCGGGGTGAAACTGAGTTAAAGCCCCCCATGATCTCCAAATCTAGAAGAATCTTTGTCACCATGGGGCTAATGATAGGAATGTTTCTAAGTGCGCTCGAAGCTACAGCTGTTAGCACCGCAATGCCTACCGTTGTCTCCAGTCTAGGGGGCCTGAACATTTACAGTTGGGTCTTTTCCGCCTATGTTCTTACATCGACTATTTCGCTGCCCTTTTGGGGAAGACTGTCGGACCTTTACGGAAGGAAAAGGTTCTACATTATCGGCATTGCGATATTTCTCATAGGATCGGCACTTTCAGGACAATCAAAGTCCATGAATGCTCTGATTTTATTTCGTGCACTTCAGGGATTCGGTGGCGGAGCCCTTTTGACCTTGGGAATGATAATCGTCGGCGAAATGTTTTCACTGACGGAAAGGGCAAGGGTACAGGGTCTTTTCGGTGGTGTTTGGGGCCTTTCTAGCATAGTCGGACCAATTCTAGGAGGCGTTATTACAGATCAGTTTTCATGGCGATGGGTTTTTTACCTTAATATTCCCTTCGGAATCATAGCGGTATTAGTGATATGGTTTGCACTCAAAGAAAACACATTTACTGGCAAGAAAGTATTTCTTGATATTAAGGGAGCAACAGTATTGACGGCACTGGTCTCACTTTTTCTGATTGGCCTGACACAGATCGGCAAGGAGGACAGCTTACATTCTCTGGTTGTAACTCTAATGCTGGTATCATGTATCCCTTTACTGTGGCTATTTATCAAAACACAGAAGCTTGCGAAAGATCCAATCCTCCCACTCGAATTGTTTTCAAACCCATTTTTTAAGACCTCCGTTATCACCGGTTTTCTCGTGGGAATGGCAATGTTCGGGTCAATATCATTTATACCTTTATTTATTCAAGGGGTGATTGGAACTAATGCTACGCAAGCGGGAACCATTCTTACACCATTGTTACTCAGTTGGGTCTTTTTCTCAAGCATTTCCGGGAAATTAATGCTTCGATTTGGTTATAGACAGATCATTTTAATTGGCACTGCCCTATTATCTATTGGATTTTTTCTTCTCAGCTACATGAGTAAAGATACATCGCATAGTGGTACTATCGTAATATTGCTTATCCTTGGGACCGGAATGGGTATGATCTTCGTCCCTTTACTCCTAGCTGTTCAAAATTCTGTTCCAAGATCGAGACTCGGAATTGCTACCTCCACGACTCAATTTTTCCGATCTATGGGTGCCACTATCGGAGTAAGCGTAATGGGAATGGTTCTGAGTACCACGATGCTATACGGAACCGGTTCACTTTCAAAGTCACTTGAGGCCTCGGAATTGCATTATCTAAAGAATCCGGATTTGATCGTAGACCCTGAAGCAAGGACTTATTTATCCCCTGAAATCCATGATGCATTAACCCATTTGTTAGCTAGCTCACTGAGAAATGTATTTTTAACCGGATTATTCATAGCAGTCGTTGCCTTCGTCTCTGCATTTCTTATGCCTAAGGGAAGGTTCATAGACATGAGGGAAGAAGAAAAAAAAATTGTTTAGCTAAAAAACCTTAATAATCGCTCGGACCGTCAATCTTCTAAAAACAGAAATCCTATTCTAAATTTACCTTTATGATTGGAAGTGATCGAAAATGAAAAAGATAATTGCCAGTCTGCTACTTCTTATATCATGTGCGAGAGGCAATCATACTGATACCAAGAGTGAAAAAGTATTTCGTCCAAGGGATTGCTTGAACATGCCTGTTAGCATTCAAAGCTTTCAGTATTTGGACCCGTCCTTGAAGAATCGTAAGATCAGTCGTGCTACACTGGCTAGGCGTGCAACATTGATGGGTAAAGGGGCTCCATCAGATGTTCCCTGTGAAAAACAATCCCGATAGGGGAATAAACATCAACCGACAATCATTCAATTCAAGAAGCCTCTTGGCCTAACTGGCCTTGACAATCAACAATTCCTTCGGATTTCTTTTACTTTATCGATGACGAAAAAGGGAATCGTATACCTCATTGGTGCTGGTCCGGGAGATCCAGGGCTATTTACGTTAAAAGGAAAGAAATTCCTGGCACGATCGGAGGTTATAGTATACGACTACCTCGTAAACCCAGAGCTACTCGAATTTGCTAGAGAAGGAGCGGAAATTATATATGTTGGAAAAAAAAGAGGCCATAAGGAGATTCCACAAAAGGAAATTAATAGGCTAATCACGAAGAAAGCGCTGGAGGGGAAAACCGTTGCAAGGCTTAAAGGTGGAGACCCGTTCATATTTGGAAGGGGGGGCGAGGAAGCGGTTGAACTGGCAAAACACGGTATTCCGTTTGATGTAATTCCGGGTGTATCATCTCCCACAGGGGTGACAGCATATGCCGGGATACCGCTTACACATAGGGATTATTCGTCATCGTTTGCGGTCGTTACAGGTCATGAAGACCCTAAGAAACTAAAAACATCACACCCGTGGGAAGCCCTGGCTAAAATAGGTACACTCGTATTCCTAATGGGAGTTGAAAAACTGGAACAGAATATGAAAAAGCTAATCGAGATGGGGAAGTCACCGAAGACCCCAGCGGCCATTATCACTTGGGGCACTCTCCCAAATCAATCAACGCTAACAGGAACTATAGGGACTATAGTTAGCTTATCAAAAGAAAAAAAAATATCTTCCCCGTCAATCATAGCGGTCGGAGATGTCGTCAATTTAAGAAAGAATATAAATTGGTTCGAATCAAAGCCCCTCTTTGGTAAAACAGTTCTGGTGACTAGGGCCAGACCCCAATCAAGAATATTTGCCGAATTCCTCGAAGAGGAAGGCGGACAGGTAATTGAGTTTCCCACTATCGATGTGGTACCTATCAGGACTTGGAACAGGATCGATAAGGCGGTTGAAAAATTAGGCCATTACAACTGGCTGATCTTTACAAGTGTAAACGGGGTAAACTTCTTTTTTCAAAGGTTTAGGAGAAAGAAGAGGGATGTAAGGGAGCTTAAGGGTATAAGAATCGCGGCCATCGGAGAACAAACAGAAAATGAGATTAACAAGATGGGGATTAAGGTGGATTTGATTCCTGAAGAATTCAGGGCTGAAGGTTTGATAAAGCTTTTTGAGAGAATCGATATTAAGGGAAGTCGGATTCTTATCCCCAGGGCAAAGATAGCAAGAAGAATTCTTCCAATGAAACTCAGAAAAATGGGTGCTCGTGTCGATGTATTGCCAGTCTATGAGACCAAGATGCCGGGGAAATTGAAAATAGATAAGGTTAGAAAGTTGCTCTTGAACGGTGACATAGATGTTATAACATTTACGAGTTCATCGACTGTTAAGAACTTCTTTTCTATGATTGGAAGGGATAAAAAAATAATCTCGAGATCAACAATTGCATGTATTGGACCGATAACAGCCGAGACGATAAGAGGTTTTGGAATCGAGCCTGAAATTATTTCAGGAACATACACGGTTCAAGGCCTTACACGAGAAATTGCATCTTATTTCACAGGCGAACAACAAAGTAAGAATTAAAGTGGCAAGATTTCCAATCAGTAATAAGAATATATCCAATCAAGAGGCAATCATTACAGGGTCTGATTACAGGCATATTGTTAAGGTCTTAAGATTAAAACCTGGACAGGAATTAGTACTCTTTGATGAAAGCTCCTTCGAACATATCGGCAAAATAATCGAGATTAATAAGAAAGAGATAAAGGTAAGTATAGTCAACTCGACTAAGATTATGTCCAAATCAGATGTCAACTTAACCCTCCTACACGGAATACCAAAAGGAAACAAGATGGACTTTATCGTTGAGAAGGCAACGGAGCTAGGAGTAGATTCGATAGTACCAGTGGTAACAGAACGGTCCCAAGTAAGAGAGACTAATAAGGCTTTGAGATGGAACAGAATTGCAATAGAATCTTCAAAGCAATGCGGGAGGGTGACAACTCCTAAAATTCATGATCCGATCAGGTTTAAAGATGCCGAAATCTACAGTCGTAATGGCGGCTTAAGACTCATATTTTATGAGCGTTGTAAAACTAAGTTAAGCGATTATATTAAGAGTGTATCAAAACCTACTGCAAACATTATTATATTTATAGGTCCGGAAGGAGGATTTTCTGAATTTGAGATAAAATTAGCCATGGAGTGGGGATTTTCACCTATTGGTCTTGGCCCCAGGACGCTCAGGACGGAAACGGCCGGCATTGTCGCGGTCGTCTTAATTCAACATGTTCTGGGGGATATTTAGCTAGCAAATTCCCTGAGGCTTTCAGGGTCTCCATGCTTGTTCCGACCTAGACATTGAGGACTCGGGATAGTGATACCCTGCATTTTGCCACGGGGTCATTCATCGACTATCTATCATCTATTTCTTGCTTTCTTTGTCTTGATACAAAGAAACAATCCTTCGAACGGACAGGCGCAGTATGAACGGAGATTTTTGACCTTTAAATCTATGTGGCTATTTGAGCATTATTACTGAATGTCATTAAATTAGGATTCCCAATCCGGACATCCTGAGCCTGGTCGAAGGATGATTTTAGATCACGAAGTGGAGTAATTGCACACTTCGATGAACTCAGTGTGAACGGGTTAGGGAGATTTTAACGCCTTCGTTTCTGATTTTCTTAACGCAATTTTTGGAAGGCCAATGACAAAATCAGTTTCGGCTCCGTCATTCCGAAATTTATGAAGCAAATTGAAGCAATCTCCCATTTTTTCGCATGTTTTAGTGTGTATTTATTTTGGGATTCCCGCACAGCTCGCTCGCCGGAATATCTGATTCGATAAGATTTAACTCAGTTCAGTTATTCGCCGAATTAGTTTAATTAATCTCTCCTTTTTCTCTTTACGGGCTTTTCTATATATTTCTCCATCTAGCCCTCCTTCCTCAAATCTATCGTCGAGCTCTGCAATCTCCTGTATCAGTTTACCCTTTTCCCTTTCAATATCACTAAGGACTTCCTCGCTTTCCTGGCTATCAAACCCTTTTCCTTTGAAAACAAATGCGTATAACATCCCACCACCAACAACCAGTAAGACTACACATAGTGCAGCCCACTTAACTACTGCTTCACGATCGAACGATTTATTAATAGCTACCACTATTTTAGAGCCAGGTTTTAGGTTTTTGCCAGTCCACTGAAGAAACTTTTCATTTTGAATATCTACAAGACCTCCGCCTGTAAGACCTTCCACAGTGACATTCTCATCCGAGTCAGATACAAGAAGAAGGAGACTATCGGTGGGATAATTCACCTTGTCTTCGATCACATTTTTTCCGGATTTAAATGGAAGTGTATATGTGTAAACTACCCTTCTAACGCCCGGCCAAACTGCAGAAGTATCCGAAAATCCCGATTCGGTTTGAACAACGCTTTCACTTGTAATACCGTGAATGAACTGAATATTGCTAGCGTCACTGGGTAGACGAAACCTTAAGGTCTCCCTTTTCCCGTTAACTACGTCAGAACCGACGTATATTTTCTTATCTCTGTTTTCAAACATCAATAATTCTGCGACCGAAATCGAGTCCGTAGAGACCTGTAAAATCACATGAGCTTGCTTTATTATTACTTCACTCTCGCTTTCAGTAGGTTCATATACGGGTAACTCGAGAGTCTTGGTATCCTCATCCGGGTAAAAAACCAACTTATCTGTTACATATTCCGTGCCCCTATAATTGAGGGTAATCGAATAGCTACGGTTCCATGGTAAATCTCTAAATTCAAAAGTTCCATTTTTGTCTGTCACAAGTTTCTTCTCATCAGTTACACGATCTCCTAGCATGGCACGCAGTGTAACTTCGATATCACCAGACACTTTGTCAGTGGTTTTGTTCGTGACACTTCCCTTAATATCACCACCATGATCCTTCGTAGATTGAATGGGCTTCTTAGAAAAAAGATAGTCTGCAATGATGTCTATGTGAGCCTCCGGAACTTGTAGCGGAGGCATTGGAGGATAGCCTTCGTTTATGGGCATTTTACCCTTGGCCTGGTACACCTGTTGAGGATTCTGTATCCAGTGCTTTATTTCATCTATACTATATTTGCTGCTAATCCCTGCCAGGTCTGGGCCCACAAATCTACCCCTCCCAATCGTATGACAATTAACGCATCGATTTTGGATAAATAGATCCTTTCCATGATCGACTCTCTCGATATCGACCTGGGCAAAAACATCCACCCCTAAAAAGACCGTAGAAGAAAACAGCAAAAATGCTATCGTCGAGATAACAGACAAATTATTTATTCCTCCCAAATTACGTATCCTAGCTGACATCTTTTAGGCCGATACCGCACCTTGAACAAAACAGATCCCCTGCGCTGTATTCCTTTCCACAATTCAAACATGATAGATATCCATTTTTATCGATCTTCTGTTTTCGGGTTTTAAGAATTTCCTTTTCGATTTCATCTTGTTCGGGCGATTTCAAATTTCTTAGTGTTTTTATCTCTTTTTCTAATCCATCTTCTAACTCTGTAGAATGTACCCCTCTACTTATTACATCAATCTGTTTAAGTACGGATACAGCTCTTGCCTTGTAGTCTTGTTTAAGTTCATCATAATCTTCTCTCGATAGTTTTCCCAGTCCATAATCAAATTCTATATCATTTAATGCGGTGTAAAGTAATTCCTTTTCAGAGTTAAGCCTTTTCAACTCGATTAAAGAAGGGTTTACAATTGGATTTGATTTCTGCTCAAAGGGGTTTTCAACGTCGGTGTTTTTTTTGAAGAAGGGTAACGTTATAAAGACTGCTGTAAGAATCACTATCGCCAATAAGATGATTATTTCCAATTTGACACTCCTAGCTTTCTGGAACTATTCAATAAAAGGATAAAAATAGCAAAGAGAGGAAATTTCTAAACTTCTGCCGTCCTGTCCTTTGATCCTATACTATATTCGACAAGCACTTCCTGTTCCTTTTTGCTCGGAGTCGGCCACATAATAACGATTGCCCCTAAGAGTAGAACCACTCCGCCAGCCCAGATCCACGACACCATTGGATTTATTAAAACCCTGAAACTAGCGCTACCATCTTGAAAATTTGAAAGTATTACATAGAGGTCATGTGTAAATGAAGAGAGAATTGCAACCTCAGTTTCTTGATTAATCTCACGATTTCCGGAGTACTTATACAGATTTTTTTCAGGAGCCATTGCTCCGATCTTTCTTTCGCCATCAAATACCGAGAGGCTAGCGGCTGTCCCATGTTTCGCATCTGTCGTATACTGGTTGAGATCATCGAATCTCAGAGTAAAATCACCAACGCTCATAGATTCCCCTGTTTTCAGTGTTGCCTCTTTCTGCTTCACAAAAACAGATGAGCCAGTTATCCCAATCACTACCAAAACAACCCCAAGGTGGACTATGTAGCCACCATATCTCCTACGGTTTTTGGATATCAGTCTCCCGAAGGCGCGCAAATAATTTTCCCCTCTCCTAACTCGAACTCTTATCCCCCTGTAGTATTCGACAAACACGGTCGCAGTCACATACGCGCATAGACCGAAAGAAATAAGCGCATAAATGTGTCTCATTCCGAAAAGCAATAAGATTACAGATGTCAGAACTCCGATTGCCACTGGAAATGTGAAATTTCTTATTAAATTATCTTTTGAGGCTTTTCTCCAAGAAATTAACGGACCAACTCCCATCAAAAATATCAATACTAAGCCGATCGGAACATTCACTCTATTAAAATACGGCGGACCAACAAGAATCTTGTCCCTTGTGACGAGTTCGGATATGATTGGGAAAATTGTTCCTAGGAATACGGTAAAAGCGGCACCCAGAAAAAGAAGGTTATTAAATATGAAAGCGCTCTCTCTTGATATAATAGAGTCGAAATGATTATCGCTTTTAAGATCATCTAATCTAAGAGTGAACATGGCAAATGAGAAAATAAGTATGAAACCTATAAAACCTAGAAAATAGGGACCAATGTCTGACTGGGCAAATGAATGAACCGAGGAAATTATCCCGCTTCTGGTAACAAAGGTCCCAAATATTGCCAGGAAAAAGGTAAGTATTATCAGCGACAAATTCCACTTTTTAAGCATTCCCCTTTTTTCTTGAATCATTACCGAGTGAACAAAGGCTGTACCGACAAGCCATGGCATAAATGCGGCATTCTCCACGGGATCCCATGCCCAATAACCACCCCAACCGAGCTCCAAGTAAGCCCACCTTGCGCCCAACAACAGACCCAGGCCTAAGAATGTCCATGCCAGCAGTGCCCATTTTCTAGATTGTCTTATCCACTCGTCATCCAACTTGCCGCTCAGAAGAGCACCCATCCCAAATGCAAAAGGTACCGTGACTCCGACATAACCAAGGTATAAAGTGAGAGGATGAATGGCCATATAGGCATTCTGCAGAATGGGGTTTAGCCCCCTTCCCTCTTCGGCTACAAAGGGTAGTTTTTCAAAAGGACTCTCAACAAAGGCTATAAGAAAGATGAAGAAGGTCGAAACAGCAGCGAGTGTTGCGAGGACATATGGTGTGAATCTGCTTCGTCTCCTGTTCTGAATCACCACAAGGGATGAATATACTGAGAGTATCAGGCACCAAAGAAGCAGGGATCCAGCCTGGCCCGCCCACAACGCGGTTATCCTGTAAATAGTAGAGAGATCACTACTGGCATTTAAGGCGACATATTTAAGGCTGAAATCTAGATTCAGGAGAGCATGTATCAGTGAGACGGCTCCTATGGTTAGAAGAAAACAGACCGCAAGCGACCCGTTCTCGGCACTTTTGATTAAATCGTCCCTTTTGGTTTTAGCTCCAATTACGGAGGCAACTATGACGTAGACAGAGAGTATAAAAGCTAAAAAAATTGATATATTACCGGTTTCAACCATTTTATATATTTTTAGACCCTTTTAAGGAATCTGTGGATTCATACTTGGTGGGACATTTGGCCAACAATAAACTAGCCACAAATACGTTATCCGGTGTATATAGACCTTCGACGACCGCTTCGACGCCATCTTTAAATATATCCGGCACTATTCCCTTATATTTTACATCCAGCGTTTCTTCGCCGTCCGCAATCTTAAACTCGAGGCTTCCATCAATCTCATTCCTTATAGATCCCGGAACAACTTTTCCCGAGACCCTTACTTTTTCCTTATACACTGAAGGTACCCTATCCTTCAATTCCTGAACGGTAAGATAGTAGATCATCGTATCACTGACACCACCGTAAACGAGGTACGCTATAGCAACGGCGATTACAGTGATTGCTACAATGAATTTTGTCTTTCCTTTTAGCATCAATTATTCTTCCTCACTGCAATAAATAAGCTATTGACTTTCTTCATTTGAATTCAGAGAAGACTCTATAGACTCTAACTGATTTTTCAAGTTATGATTTTTTCTAATAAGATAATAGATATATATCAAAAGCACAATCCAAAAAATTATTTGCGACCAGAAAAGATAAGACATCTGCTATTTTGCCTCCATTAATTTAAGCCTTAGGATATTATCTTTCATAATTTCTAGTTCTACCCTATTCTTAAGTATCAAGATAAACAAAAGGGTAAAAGCTACTAGCGTAACCATCAATGCGACCATCATCTCTGATGCAATACCGCCCCCACGGGATCCAAATACAACCGGGGAGATTCCACGCATAACCCTCGCCGAAATGTAAACAAGGGGTAAGTCTAAAAACGCTATGATTCCAAAAACAGCGGCAAATTTTGCTTTCCTCACATCGTTCCCCGCGGATGAACGCAGTATCATGTAAACAACGTAGAGAATCCAAAGAATAAATGTAGTAGTGAGTTGCGGATCCCAAGTCCACCACGTGCCCCAGATGGGTTTGGCCCAAATACTACCCGATACTATCGTAAGTGTAATAAAAACCACCCCTATTTCGGCAGCAGAATAAGCCAGAATATCCCAGTTGCGACTCTCTTTTCTCAGATACTGAATGCTTGCAACAAATACGATTACAAATGAAATCGTGGCGACCCAAACGGTTCCCATATGGAAATAAAAAATTTTTTGGATCGGTCCCATAATCCTCTCAGTCGGCGCGTAAATAAATGAAGCATAGAGCGAACCAATCATTGATATAAAAGTCAGAGCTAAAAGAAGATTCATGATTAACCCGAGCAAAATCTATTTTATTTAAACTTTTCCTACTACAAACTCAAAGACTCCAGAACAGGTTTCGCATCAATTATATCGGATGTCGTTAGAACCTGCAAAGCACAACCCGAATGCTCTATTGAACCCCCATCTAGCGTCCATGTACGCGATCTTACTAAGCCGATAATAGACGGCATAGTCAGAAGGAATAGCAAAATCCGATGCGGTGCGTCACACCGTTTCGTGCTTTCTTCAATAGCCGTAGCCGCCACAATGTATGAATGGATAACTAGGATAAAGATAAGACTTAGGGCACCATTCCAACTCATTGTCATTTCACTGCTAAGACCAATGCAAATTTCATACCAATATAATATGAATGTCGTCCCGGTATCTTAATTGGATACGAATCGGCTCCAATCTATAAACCTAACTTATTCAACTGTTTCAAAGAGTCATACGTGATATAGATCTTTCTTTTTTCGTCGGAAAGGATTCTGAAATCTGCCACCCTAATTCCAATAATACCGAGGGTCTCAATGGTTTTATCCTCTCTAACAGCCAACCCTTAATCAGACGTTTATACGCAATTAAAATTAGCCATGGTCAATTTTCTTTTCGAAGTACCCTATTACTTTTAATAGCTTTGTCACCTCTTAATGTCAGTTTATTTGACATCCGACAGGTTGATAGCCATCGCGATATAGTAATATACCCAAAACATTAAAGAGAATTAGGCCTTCAATTGGCACCTAAATTGCAACTAAGTAAGGATTAGGGAGGTGATAAATAAGATGGTACAAATTATGAAAGGTATTGCTGCTGTTATATTTATCGCATTATTGGCTCCTTATGCCGTAGGTGCAATGCTTATTGCTCTTTTGGGCATGATAGTCATTCTTGTTTACTTCGGGGTAGAAGCTATCTCAATATCGAAGCGACTAGTACTGAAAACCTTTTTCTGCCCTTTTAAAAGAAAAGTTGTTTCAGCGAAATTCGAGCCCAGTATCTTCACTTTTAGACAATACGATGATGTTACTCAGTGTTCGGCATTTGATAGCGGCAAAGTCCGATGCAAAAAGAAGTGCTTGGACCTTCCGCAACTCAGCGCGTAAATGAAACCGAAAGCAGATTGAGCAGTATTGGGGTGGATTTCAAAATAGATTTTTATGATTAATTCGCGCCGCGGACGGTATAATGATATCTGAAGGCCACCGATGGATCTAAGGTCTTACAATTGGGTGGTCTACATCCGATATATTTTTTTGATCACTCGCGCCAACAAGTGCCACTAATTTGAGCGAGGTAATTCCTTCTTCTAGTATATTACATTTACCTGCTTGGCTAATTTCATGATGATCAATCAGATGTTTTTAGTGTAGAATCGGGAACATTGAATTCCTTAAATCGAACATAATCTATCTACTGAGCCTTAATAATACAGTCCATTGCAATAACAATTTTTCTCACGAAGAGGAGGTTTGGATAACGTCTAAGACGAGATGAAAGAAGAAAAAAAGGAAATAATTTCACGACTTGTCGTGCTAAGAAGTGTTTATGTGACTGAAAGGTTGGAGTTGTAAAATGTCCTAAAATCTTACATCACCAAGAACGGGTTACCGATAAGAAATAAGCCTATCATCTATAAACTTGTCAGAATTTTAACTGGAAAATCCATTTTAAACCGTTTTTAGTCCCAATGTCCCACCGATTTTATGAAGTTCACAGTCAATAGCTACAGGAAATTCCTATTCTGATAAACCCTCTTTTGCCAAATTTACTTGATATCTTATCTATACTCCAGTTTAAACTCTAACTTCACTACTGGAACGGTTAAGCCACCTCATTGGCCTTATTTTTGCACGTAGGTAATAAGAATTGAAAATTAATTGTTCAAGTCGCGCTCTATAAATGTTTAGCAAAGCCAAGTCTGAGAACCCAGCTCATCCAAAGAAGGCTGCTTTAATCGGAAATCCTAATGTCGGGAAAAGCTTAATTTTTGGTGCCCTTACCAAAAGATACGTTACGGTTTCAAATTATCCCGGAACAACGGTCGAGATAACCTCGGGAGAGATGAAAATCGGCACAGAAACGATTTCTCTTATCGACACGCCCGGGGTTAATAGCCTGACGCCGACGTCGGAAGATGAAAGGGTAGTTAGAGATATTTTATTACAAGATGACATTAACTTCATAATTCAGGTTATAGATGCCAAAAACCTGGAGAGGGGTCTTTATATAACGACCCAGATTGCAGAAATGGGACTCCCCTTACTCATCGTTCTAAACATGATGGATGAAGCCCAACAAAGAGGAATTGACATTAACATACCAAAGCTGTCTCAGAAACTTGGGATTCCCATCGTTCCGACCGTGGCTATCGAAAGAAAGGGAATAGAAGGAATTAAGAAAGAACTCGAAAACTCGAGTATCCCTCAACTGAGAGTTTCTTACTCTCAAGCTATAGAAGGAATGTTAGAAGAAATGAAAAAAATTCTATCAAATCCTCATTTCTCAAGATTTATAGGTCTTTCTTTTGTGTCAGGCGACTGCAGCATGGGCGAAGACATTATTAGCAGAATTCCTAAGGAAAAGCTAAACTCCATTGCTAGACTTGATCCATTCTCAAACCTCGGCTCAAGGGAATATCCTATAAGTTATTTCATCGGTCTAAAGAGGCTTGACCTTGCCAAAGAAATCGTTCAGAACGTATCCACTACCTCTTTTAAATCAGACAACCGAGCCCTGGATGTCTTGGGACGGACGTCGACTCATCCTGTATTTGGAGTCCCTATATTAATTTTAATACTTTACCTCGCATATCTCTTTGTGGGAAAACTGGGGGCAGGGACATTTGTTGACTTCTTGGAGGTGACCGTCTTTGAAGGTCATATAAACCCCTTTTTTAAAATGGTCATACCCAAAATTATTCCCTTCAAGATATTGATCGATTTTCTCGTAGGTGATTTTGGAATAATTACTATGGCGCTGACATACTCACTTGCAATAATTTTCCCAGTAATCTGTACATTTTTCATCTTTTTTAGCATCCTCGAAGATTCCGGATACCTCCCAAGGCTGGCCATTATGGTTGACAGGGTGTTTAAGTTAATGGGGCTAAATGGAAAAGTTGTACTCCCGATGGTACTCGGGCTTGGATGTGACACCATGGCGACCCTTACTACAAGGATGCTCGAGACTAAAAAGGAAAGGCTAGTTGTTATATTTCTTCTCGCCTTAGGAATCCCGTGCTCGGCTCAACTGGCTGTGGTGTTTGCTATGGCTTCTACTCTACCTCAGTGGGGTATTTTCTTTTGGGGAGGAGAAATTTGTTTTGTTCTTTTTGCAGTTGGGTTTCTTGCTTCTTACTTTGTAAAAGGAGAAAGCCGAGACCTTATTATTGAGGTTCCGCCGATAAGGATTCCACAAATCGGTAACGTAATCATTAAGACTGTTGCAAGACTTGAATGGTATCTGAAAGAAGCAGTTCCCCTCTTTATCCTTGGAACGATAATACTCTTTGTCTTGGATAGGTTAAAGGTACTAGGATTTTTACAGAATCTGGCTTCACCTATCGTAGTAAAATTCCTTGACCTTCCTAAAGAAGCTACGAATGCATTTTTAATCGGATTCCTGAGAAGAGACTATGGTGCAGCTGGACTTTTCGATCTTCAACAGAGTGGATATTTGAGCAGCCATCAGGTTTTAGTAAGTCTTGTTACGATTACGCTTTTCGTCCCCTGTGTTGCCAACTTTCTAATAATTATAAAAGAACAAGGGCTTAGAACCGCCCTTATTATAGTTGGGATAGTTCTTTTCATAGCCATTATTGTAGGAGGTATGACGAATTGGATACTGTGGAGCCTCGGAATCTAATCGCCTGCCCCTTGTGTGGAGAGGGATTTCATAGGGAGGAGGGAAGGGAAAGGTGTATAAGCTGCCCAATAAGTATAGGAGACTGCCTGTTGATCTGCTGCCCGAGATGCGGATATTCCTTCCCCCAGGAGTCAAAACTTATCCTGTGGCTAAAAAAATTCTTTAAACAAGAGGGAAGAGCATGAAATACGTTGAAGAAAGCGATGAACTGCTTGAGCTTATCTGGAAGCTCAGGGAGGAGGGCATCCAAGACAAAGAGACAATCTACAAGAGGTCTTGGAACAAAGACGTGAAAGAGGCTATGAGATGTGCCCAAGAAAGTGATCTTATAAGTACTAGTGAAGGTAAAATAAACCTTACCACTATCGGCGAAGCGATGGCAAAAATGATAGTCAGGCGCCACCGTCTCGCCGAGAAGCTTCTTAAAGAGATACTCCAAGTAGATTCCAATGAAATGGACTCTACGGCCTGTGAGCTTGAACATATTCTTGGTCCCGAGGTTACGGAATCCATTTGTGCTTTCCTTGGACATCCCAGGTTTTGTCCACATGAAAAACCGATTCCTCTAGGAGAATGCTGCGGAATCTTTAAAGAAGAAACCGACAAATTTGTTATTCCACTTGCTAAAGCAATCCCCGGAGATAGGGTAAAGATAATCTTTTTAGTCCCCAGGCACCATAGAAGATTGCATCAGCTTACCAACCTGGGAATCATTCCCGGAGCAGAAATAGTTCTCCACCAAAAAAAACCTGCATATGTATTAAGAGCGGGAGAGACAGATATTGCCATAGATGATGAAATTGCCAGACACATATATGTAAGGAAGGTTCTGAAATAAAACATTGATTACTATCTTGTCGGTTTTTCAGACGTCTGACATTGTTTTCCCACTCATAAGGCATTGTGTTATATAGAAAATATGCTTATTTCTTCTTGGCACGGCTATTGCTAAGATACTATCCCTAAGTTGTGTATGAACAACAAAAATCAAAAAGGGGGTCCTAAAAGTGAAAAGGAAATATTACTGGATTATTGGAATAATTTTGGGTGTGATTGTCATAATTCTAGCAGCATCCTATACCAGGATAATAACTGGGAGTACTAAAACACTTGGGGAAAACAAAATTAATTTTTATGATCCTCATTTGCAAGCAAAGGAATTCATAACTTATAACTCCATGGCTTTAACCCCGGCACAGGAAAAGATAAAGAATGAGGCTCTATCAACTATTCCTGCCCCATGTTGTAGTGATTATTCTATATCAACTTGTTGCTGTCCATGCAATCTCGCTAAGAGTGTTTGGGGACTATCAAACTTCTTAATAGCAGAACTTAATTATAGCAATGAGGAAGTGAAAAGTGCCGTATTGGAATGGATTCACCTTACTAACAAAGATGGATACGCTGGTAATGCATGCCATAGGGGAAGGTGTAACTTACCGTTTAAAGAAGATGGTTGTGGTGGCATGGACGAAAGAAGATTTTTCTAATCGACAAAGGGGCTGTAGTATACCGCATAACAGTGCACGAAATTGAAATGTTACAAAGGTGATTAAGGGTAAGAAGATAATAAGATAAAGGATAACAGGAACATAAATATGGAACAGATCAAATTATGGAAGGTCTTACCGATAGAGCAGCTCTTTTTGAAAGCTTGAGAAGGGGTTAGGAATGCCCCAACAGATAAAATATCTTCTCGCCCTTTCTATTGTCTTGATTTTCATTTTCCTAATTGTCCGCCATTTTCTTATGCCCGCAAGTTTTGGGAAATACGGTCATTATCGTGCCGATTCATTACAATCCGCGGTCTCCAGGGAAATTAAGTATGCCGGGGAAACTGCATGCACCGAATGCCATGATGATATTTACATTTTAAAAGACAAATCATATCATAGGGGGGTTGCCTGTGAAGTATGCCATGGGCCTGCCTATGCCCATACCCAGGACCCGTATGAGTACAAACCCCCGGCACCAAGAAAACGCGCCTATTGTCCATTGTGTCATGGATACAATCCGACAAGACCCACAGGATTCCCACAGATTGACCCTGTAAGGCATAATCCCGGTAAGCCTTGTATTTTCTGCCATAACCCCCATGATCCGGTTCCTCCTGTTACGCCCGCGGAATGCGATCCATGCCACACGCAAATTGCTCGAACTAAAATTGTATCACCCCACGCACTCCTAGCCTGTACTCGATGCCACGAAGCGAAGGAAGAGCATAAATTAAATCCAAGGATGGCCTTGCCGGATAAACCGAGGAATAGAGAATTCTGTGGAGAGTGCCACGCACAGGAAGCAGAAAGTTCCCCTGAAATTCCGCGTGTCGACATTAAAACTCATGGCAATGGTTTTTTGTGCTGGGAGTGTCACTATCCCCATTATCCTGAAGCGCGCACAAAGGAGGATGAGAAGCAATGAATGCTAAAGAGCTTCTTGACAACGTAACAAATAGGAGGAACTTTCTTAAGAGCCTCCTCATAATCCCCTCCGGATTTTTTCTTGGCGGTCTTTTTTCTAAAATATTCCCCTTCTTGAAAAAGGCATCTCGCGAAAACACTTCAACATTGGAAAGTATTTATGGGAAATACAATCCCAAGGAGCACTACTATGCGATGGGTATTGACATCGATAAGTGCATAGGGTGTGGACGATGTGTAGAGGCGTGCAAGATTGAAAATAATGTTCCTCAGGAACCCTATTTCTTCAGAACCTGGGTGGAAAGATATACTATTACAGTCGATGGGGAAACGAGTGTGGACAGTCCTGAAGGTGGGATGCACGGTTTTCCCGAACCCATTAGCGAAAAGGAAATCCTACGCACGTTTTTTGTTCCAAAGTTATGTAATCAATGTAATAATCCACCCTGTGTGCAGGTCTGTCCTGTTGGAGCCACATACCAGTCAATAGACGGAGTTGTCCTTGTTGATAAAGACTACTGTATCGGATGTCGTTACTGCATTCAGGCCTGTCCTTATGGAGCGAGATATCTCAATCCCGAGACAAAGACGGCGGACAAATGCACATTTTGTTATCACAGAATCGTAAAGGGATTGCAGCCTGCGTGCGTAGAGGTATGTCCCACTGGAGCAAGAACTTTTGGAGAAGTAAAACCACGCAACAATCCCCTTGCGCGTTTTGTCCGATTCAACAATATTGGTGTCTTAAAGCCCTATCTTAATACAGAACCCAAGGTCTACTATGCTAATCTAGACAAGGAGGTTACTTAGTTGGATCCCTTACTTGAGCGACTTGCCATTAGCCTTAAAGAAATTACAGGCTTCATCTATCCCAACGAGATTGAACTCCATTGGAGTATCCTGATTGTGGTTTATCCCTATCTTACTGGTCTTGTAGCAGGTGCTTTTATTCTGGCTTCCCTGGAAAGGGTTTTTAATGTTAAAGAAGTGGAGCCTACTTACCGACTTTCCCTTCTCACTGCCCTTGCTTTCCTCATTGTCGCCCCTCTTCCCCTTGTGGCTCATCTGGGACATCCTGAACGAGCCTATGAAATTTTTCTCACACCCAATTTCAGGTCTGCCATGGCTATGTTTGGTTTTGTCTACGGCTGGTATCTCTTGGTTGTCCTTCTCGTGGAATTGTGGTTTGAGTACAGAAAGGATATCGTTGTCTGGTCTATGAAAGAAAAGGGGTTGAAAAGATTTATTTATCTCATCTTAACCCTTGGGGCTTCAGACCTCTCAGAAAGATCTCTTCAGTTTGACAGAAAGGCGGCAAAATTTATAACCATCATCGGTATTCCATCCGCTTTCCTCCTTCATGGTTATGTGGGTTTTATCTTCGGCTCTGTGAAGGCGAATCCCTGGTGGAGCAGTGTGCTTATGCCCGTAGTTTTTTTGTTTTCCGCTATAGTATCGGGGATCGCGCTTGTGATGTTACTCTATATGGTTATTACTCTCTTTCGCCGGAAAAATGTAGAAATGACCTGTATGGATAAGCTTGCTTCCTTTTTGCTCTATGCAATGATACTGGATTTCTCACTCGAAAACCTTGACTTCATTCACCGCATTTACGAATCAGAAGAATCCATAAAAATACTGTACCAGCTTTTAATCAGTAAGCTATTCATCAGTATGGTCGTGATTCAGATGCTGCTAGGAACTATAATTCCAATGGTTTTATTGGCATGGACAAAGTTGACACGCCTTCCTGATGAGTTAAGGCGTCTTATCTACTTTGGAAGTGCGATTCTTACCCTGATAGGAATTTTTAGTATAAGATGGAATGTGGTTATCGGGGGGCAATTATTTTCCAAGAGTTTAAGAGGACTTACAACCTACAAAATGGAATTGCTCGGAATTGAAGGGCTCTTGGTGGCGTTATTCTTTCTGGCGCTCCCATTTATTATTCTGTACATCCTCGTTGCTCTGTTGCCGCCATGGAAGGAAGCAGAGGTTAAACTTGAAACGTAGATGTTTTTAAGTTAGGGGTTATAGGAAGCTAGAAATATATCTGAAAAATGTGACTTAAAAATTCGTTTGATTTCGTAACGAAATGAAAGGATTCAGGCCAAAAAACATGTATAACCTTCCCACAGATCTTGGTTTGATGGTCAAAGATACCGGTGGCACCAAGCTATTGGCTGTATGTTAAAGAAAAGGCAACATGTGATACAAGTTATGCGATCAAATGAGTCATTGTTTTTTTTAACTCTTTTCTTTTTAATTTTTTGTCCCTTCACAGTTACTTCCCATTCTGATGAGTTTAAGAGTGAAGACTGTCTGATGTGCCACGAAACGATGGAACCATTGGTTGATAAAGGACTCTTAGATGCCTCAATTCATAGTGGCTTTGAGTGCACAGATTGTCATCAGGATGTAACAGAAATACCCCACGAAGAAGTCCCGGGGAAGGTTGATTGCTCTTCATGTCACCCACAGATCGCAAAAGAGTATTCCGAAAGTATACATGGTGAAGCAATAGCGAGGGGTGATAATGATGCCCCAAAATGTACGAGTTGTCACGGCTCCCACGGCATCCTCCCAAAAGAAGACCCAGCATCACCTATAAACCCATTGAACGTTCCTGAGACCTGTTCGAAGTGCCATACAAGCGAAAAGATTACAAAGGAACACCCTCTTCCGTCACCGGAATTTATTGAGAGTTACACTGAAAGCGTTCACGGCCGTGGCGTCTTTGTCAGCGGTTTAATTGTCTCGGCGGTTTGTTCTGACTGCCATGGTGCACATAATATAAGGCCCAAAAGTGACAAAAACTCCAGTGTCTATAGAGGGAATATACCGCTTACTTGCAAGAAGTGTCATCTTGGAATTTATGATAATTTTGAGAGAAGCTTACATGGAAAGCTCTGGAAAGATGGAGAAGAAAGAGGACCTGTTTGCACGACCTGTCACACGTCCCACGAAATCAAGGAGCCTCGTTCAACTGGATTCCGCCTGCAAATTTCTGAGGAATGTAGTGGATGCCATGGGGCTAGAGCCCTTACTTATCAGGACACATTTCACGGGCAGGCAACCTCTCTAGGGTTTGTCGAGGTCGCAAAGTGCTCGGACTGCCACACGGCCCATCTCATTCTCCCTGCGAATGACCCTTTTTCCTCTATCGCATCTGGGAATCTTACCAAAACCTGTGGGAGATGTCACACTGAAATAAGTGAAAAGTTTGTCAGCTACGACCCACATGCTGATCCCGGCGATAAGGATAGGTCCCCTTTTCTTTATTACATATATACCTTGATGAATTGGCTTCTCATTTCAGTTTTTGGCCTTTTCGGATTACATATGGTTCTTTGGCTTCAGCGCTCAGCTGTAGCGGTGGCCAGGGGAGAGGTTCCTACCCGCTGGAGCAGCGGCAAATATGTCCTCCGGTTCCCCCTTCCCCACAGGATTACCCATGTTACTCTTGTCATAAGCTTCCTGGGACTTGCTGCGACAGGACTACCGCTTATGTACAATTACACGGACTGGGGAAGAATCCTCGAAGGAATACTCGGTGGAGTAGAAGTTACAAGGTACTTCCACAGAGTGTTTGCAATCATAACACTGGGTTACGTTAGCTTTCATCTCGGTTATATGTTAGACAAGATATTTTTAAAGGGCAACTTAAGCCTTCTCTATGGTCCTAATTCCATTATTCCTAGAAGGGAAGACCTAGTTGATCTCTATCGGAACGTGCGGTGGTTCTTATACCTAGGTCCTCGTCCGAGACTGGACAGATGGACCTATTGGGAGAAGTTCGATTATTTTGCGGTCTTCTGGGGAATACCAGTAATAGGCGTCTCTGGACTTATGCTCTGGCTGCCAGAGATCTTTACAAAATTTCTTCCTGGTTATTTTCTAAATGTGGCAATGGTGATCCACGGAGAGGAGGCCCTTCTTGCTGTTGGATTCATATTCACATTCCATTTCTTCCATACCCATCTGCGTCCGGAGAGCTTTCCATTAGACACTACCATCTTCACTGGCAAAATACCTCTGGAAAGATTTATTGAGGAAAGGCCCGTAGAATACGATAGGCTGTTAAGAGAAGGAAAGCTCGACAATATAATTGTTGAACCACCATCGCAACTTGCTAATACGCTTTCGAAATGGTTCGGGTTTGCTGCACTGGGTGTGGGATTGGCATTGATCGTTGCGATTTTTGCTACCTTTCTTTCTAATGTTTAAAATGAACCAAACAGACGACGTGATCCACGAGTTATCTCTGTTGCTTTTACGCAAAATAGTGATTAACTACAAATACAAAGTACGATTTTTCAAAATAAGTACGGACCGATAACGGAGGCAATGTTTGACGAAATTATCCAGAGATTTTAAATTCCCAGGGAGGTACTTGCATGAGATTGCCTAGGATTGTCCACAATTGGTTAAGCTACGCCGGTGCGGCTATATCGGCTTTGTCGCTAATTGTTTTTATCTTCTTATTTGCCCTTCACTCAATTGTTGATACCTCAGAAGTACCCTACGCCGGGCTGATCATCTTCGTATTAATACCGATGATTTTTGTTTTTGGTATGATCCTTATCCCGATTGGCATGCTCTTCGAGTGGCAACGTTTCAGAAACACAGGTATAAGATCATTGCCGCGGTTCCCAATAATCGACCTGAATAACCCTCACCAAAGGAATGCGACATTAATCTTTTTTGTGGGTTCGATCCTACTGATAATTCTTGTCACCTTAAGCGGTTATAAAGCCTACCATGTTACTGATTCTGTGGCCTTCTGCGGCACACTTTGCCACAGTGTGATGCAACCGGAGTACACCGCTTATCAGAATTCGCCACATGCAAGGGTTCGCTGCGTTGACTGCCACGTAGGACCAGGGGCAGACTGGTTTGTAAAGTCTAAAATGTCAGGACTATACCAGGTTTATGCCGTTCTCTTAAACAAATACCCGAGGCCGATTCCAGTCCCAATCGAGAGCTTGCGCCCGGCACAGGAGACATGTGAGCAGTGCCACTGGCCTGAGCAGTTTTTTGGCGCTCAACAAAAAAGACTGCTTCATTTCTTGCCTGATGAGAATAATACTCGTTGGGATATTAATCTGCTAATCAGAACCGGAGGGGGCAGCCCGGAGACGGGACTGACCGAAGGAATCCATTGGCACATGAACATTGGCAATAAATTAGAGTACATTGCCACTGATGAGACGCGACAGGAGATTCCCTGGGTAAGAACGACGAATTTGGAAACTGGACACGTGACCGAATATATGTCAACCGAAAATCCACTTTCAGATGGAGAAATCGGCAGTGCAAATATTCGTAAGATGGACTGCATGGATTGCCACAACCGACCCACGCACATTTTCCGTTCTCCTAGTTATTCGATGAATCTCGCTTTAGGTACTGGCAAGATTGATCCTAACCTACCCTTTATAAAACAAACCGGGGTCAAACTGCTGTCTGGAAATTATGACTCCACGGAATCGGCGTTGAAGGAAATTGAGAATGGGGTCAAAAAATTCTATCAAGACAACCATTCTGAGTTGACGAATCACAAAGAAGATTCGATTTCTGGCGCTATAGTGGAGATCCAGGACATTTATCAGAACAACTTTTTCCCTGATATAATGAAGGTGCGGTGGGACGTCTACCCGAATAACATCGGCCACCTGAATTTCCCCGGCTGCTATCGCTGCCATGATGGACTTCATAAGAGTGCTGATGGAAAGGTGATCACGAATAAGTGTACTGCCTGCCATACTATTATATCGCAGGGAACGCCAGAGAATATGGAGTATTCAATGGAACCGGATGGGCTTGCATTTCGGCATCCCGAGGATATCGGAGAGATGTGGAAGGAGATAAAGTGTAGCGACTGCCACACCGGCGGACTGCCATGAATCGACTCAGTTATTCGATTTAGGGTCTCGAAAAAAACAACGGACTGAGGTTGTAAGGACTTGAATACTCTTAGGGCTTTACCTCTATTAATCCCTTTCGAATGGCAAATTTTATGAGTTCGGTTCGGCTGTGAATATTAAGCTTTTCCATTATGTGTGTTCTATGGCCCATCACAGTTTTAACACTCATGTAAAGCATATCAGCAATCTCATTGTTCTTATAGCCCTCTGCGACGAGCTTTAGCACCTGTTTTTCTCTATTAGTGAGGTTTTCGTAAAGGTCCTCCTCAATGTCTTTATCCCTTGTTTGCAGGTACCCCTCTATCACGGCAGGAGCTACATCGGGATACAAAAATGAGCTGCCTCTATTCACTGCCTGGATGGCGGATATAAGCTCTGTACTCGTTGCTTTTTTAAGAACATAGCCAGAAGCACCCGCTTTTAAGAACCTGTATATGTACTCTTTATTATCATACTGGGTAAGGACGATTATTTTTGTCTGGGGACAGGCATTTCGTATCTCCAGCGTAGCTTCGAGCCCTCCCAGTCCAGGCATAGCTATGTCCATTAGCACCACATCTGGCTTGAGCTTTCGGGTCTTTTCTATAGCTTCCCCACCATCGGTGGCATCGCCTACGACCTCAATGTCTCCGCAACTCTCAAGAAGTGCCTTTATGCCTTCACGTATAAGGGCGTGGTCATCGGCGATAAGCACCTTTATATTACTGATTTTAACTCACCTCCCTCAATGGAACCGTAACTACAACCCTTGTCCCAGATCCGGGTTGTGACTGTACTTCAAGCTTTCCATCAAGAAGTAAGACCCTTTCCTTCATTCCGAGAAGTCCGAGCCCCCGGCTACCCGCCTTTGTACTTGATATACTCTCTAAATCAAATCCATTGCCATCATCTTCTATCTCTAATGTAATGAGGCTATCTTCGAGTTCCAGATTAATAATAACATTTTCAGCTTGAGAGTGCTTGGCTATATTCGTTATAGCCTCTTGAGCAACTCTAAATAGCACAGTTTCGATCTGGGTTTGAAACCTTTTTTCAAACAGATTCCCCTCGTAGCGGAAATTAATGCCCAAGGGCTTGAGGCGTTCTTCTGCATACCACTTTATAGCAGCAGAAAGCCCGAGGTCATCAAGAATAGCAGGACGGAGGTCAAAAATCATGCGGTGCGTGCTATCTATAGCACGAAGTGCAAGTTTCCTTGCATTATCTATTTTCACTTCAAGCAACTTAGGTGCACTCGCCTCTCTTATTGCTTCGAGGGAAATAAGCATTGCAGCAAGAGTTTGGCTCATTTCATCGTGTAACTCCCTTGCAATCCTCTTCCGTTCTTCTTCTTGGGCTGAGATTATCCTACGGAGGAGTTCTCCTCGCTTCTCCTCCTTCTTCCTGAGTTCCTCATACAGGGAAAAGGTTTCTTTTGTTCTCTCATCCACCCTTCTCTCAAGTTCTCCTGTCCACGCAGCGATTTCATCCAGGGAATTCTTGAGCTTAATCCTCATTTCATCCAGGGTTTTCCCAAGTTGCCCGATTTCATCATCTCCGGATATAGAAATAGGCTCAAAGAGATTGCCAGAAGCAATTCTCCGGGCAGACATTGTTAAAGATTTAACTGGTGCAATAACGCTCTGAGCTACCCCTAGGGTTAAAATTAGAGCGACTACAAACAATACGGCGCCAAACGTAAAAAAGCGTCTTTTCATGCTTTCCACGGGAGCAAGGGCTTCACTCTCAGCCTGTCTAATATCAATTCCCCAAGGGATGTCTGAGAGAGGAGCAAAAGCCATGATCTCTTTTTTTGGCTTACCCGTTATCCCCTCCTCGTGGCAACTGTGGCATGTGCCTACGCTGGACCGCCCTGTCTTGATAAGTCCTGAAAGGAATCCGCCATGGTCGCTTTCAGTTAAGATGTTTCCCGACTTGGTAGAGGCTAAAACAAACCCGTTTCCATCTATAATTTCGATATACCCTGTCTCCCCAATCTTTACTGGCCGGATAACCCTAGGCAATGCAGCTCCGGTAGGATCAACTTCCCCTCCTACGAGACCCAAAGTTCTTCCATTCTTAACTATAGGGATCAGAGCGAATACCGCCTTTTTTGCTTGAGGCCTTATCTCAAACAAATTAGAAACGATAGGCTTCCCTGTAAGAATAGACTCTCTAACAGGGGAAAAATCCCCGAAGTTTGCTTCGGCGAGAGCAGGACGAGGCGGTTCTATCCACAAGATATGCCCTTTGCTGTCAAGCAAAAACACATTGGCGAAAATGGACCGCAATAATGCATTATGAAGAGCGGCTTTTTCCGGTCCCAGGTCTTCGTCTGCCAGATTGACGCCCTTGGAGAAAGCAACGTCTTGAAGATACATAAGATTCTGCCTGATTAAATCCTCGAGATTGCTCGCAACCGTTTGGGCAAGCACGAGCCGCTCTCGAAGCATTTGGTTGACACTGTCACGCATATTGAGAAAATCTGAGACACCGAGTATTACTAGTATGGTCAGCATACCAGAGGCACTGAGTAAGATTATTCTCCTTCGCAAGCTGGGTCTTTCAAAAAAGGATTTTAAGCCCATCTCAATGGTGAATGCTCCTTGCGATTTTAAGTAAATCCTCAACGGACCCGTTAGATATTAAAACCATCTTTCTATCCCCTTCTTTCCAACTTAGCTGGATCCACTGGTTTCCATTTTCTCCCACACCGATTTTTAGTGTGCCTTTCGCTCCACCGACCGAGATTTGAGTCTCTCCGGAATGCCTTTTAGGTTCCACAAAATCAAATCCCACACCTTTGCTTTCATCTTTATTTGAAATAATTTGGTGAATTACTAAGCTAGGGCTACCATGTACTTGTGAAAGGAATACCAGTGTTATGATAAGGGAGGGCTTTCTTACCACCTTGATTTCTTTAGGCGGCCAGATGAGATAATCTGGGAAGTATGATGGAAGAAAAATTCTTAATCCAAGTGAATATTCAGCTTCTTCTACGCTACTGTAAAATTTCTGTTCGCTTTCCTGTATATATGCGGGGACTTTTTTCAAAACGTATAGTGATATCAATACCACACACATCAAGATAGTGATAGATAACACTATTTTCGACATTTCTCTTAAAAAGTAAGTAGCTTTTCGAGTCATAGCTTTAGGCCGTTTGCCTTATTTCAAATTGTGAGAGCATTTTAACGCTCATACGACAAAGAATAGGAGCAAAATTAGCGAAAGAGCTGTTATTCCGAGTCGGATATTTGGATACGGAGGATTATAGATATTCTTTGGACGTACCATCCTTGTTACTCTGTTCTCGATTCGTACCCTGTGCGAATGACTCTCAAGATTATGAACTATTGATAAGATTCTACCTCTCAAGCCAGACTTTGATATTTGAGAAAACCTATCTGCCTTACCCATCCGAAAAATTTTTACTAAGCTTGAAGCGATAGCAAGCGGCTTCCCGGTAAACGTTGAAGCAAGATCATCGCAGAGCGTCTCTCGTTCATTTATGATTCTTCGAAACTCGATAAGGACAATCGGATTATAAAACATGACAAATCGTAAAAGAAACATTACCCAACCTGTGGCGTTATCCCTTCTCAAAATATGACCCATCTCATGGGCAAGCACCCCTTGAAGCTCTTCAAGGTCGAGAGCTTCTATGAGAGAATAGGAGATGTTGATGGAACCTTTCGTTAGCCCTTTTGCATATATTGTAGGCTCTTTCCCATTTAATAGAAAAATCCTTGGTACGGCCATGGGTAACCTTTGCTCCAAATCTCTTATGACTCCATCAAGTTTAGGGATTGTACCACTCTTATAAAGGGTCTTATCCTCCTCGCCAGCATAGTGATGAAGTAGTGTCGGAATAGCTTCTTGTACAAGAAAAATGACAGTTACAACTCCCAATAGGGCAATAGCTAAATGCCAAACCAAAATGCCATCACCCAATCTTAAAAGTAGCCATTGGTTTATATCGAAGATAGCCATGTCTTCACGAAACTCCAAGCTTCCGCGATGAGGATAGATCAATTGATACAGGGGGAAAGATAAAACCGGAATCAGTATTACAAGACTACGAAACCTGATTTGTAGAAGCGGACGCTCTTCATGCCATATTTTTAATAATACTTCAATAACAAGGGCTATGATAAAAGAATGCAATACACACTGAAACACATATTGACTAAAACTAAATTCCAAAAGATCCATTTCCCTGTTCTATCAATAGACCACCTATATACCATTTCTCCCAATGAATATCTACTGAATTTATTATACATTATCCCCTTTTTTGCCCCCGGCAAGTTTTTTGTTCTCTTCATTCTTAGTCCAAGATTTAATAAGCTCTGCGTATTCTAAAGGGTGATCTTTTTCCATTCTCTCTCGTGAAATCTTTCCAGTGAAAATACTTGGGTCGAATGGAAATACATCGGGATTAAAATGTGCTCCATACATATGCCAGATAATTATGACGAGAAAGGCAAGCAGAGCTTCATAGCCGTGGACAGTTTCCGCCGCGGGTATGATTACCCCGGGTAAGAATTTTGTAAAAAAGATTGGAAAGTAGAGGACAAAGCCTGAAACGATCATAAAAATCCCACCGATTACAAGTCCCCAATATTCAAACTTTTGCCTAAAATCATAGCGACCGAATTTAGGGTGCTCCTCGGAAAGCCCCATGTAGTATTTGAGCATTCCTACGGCATCGTTGAAATCTTTGAATGTTGGAACTATTGAAGGTCTTACCTTTCTCAAAAGAACAAATAGAGTAATGCGACCCAAATGCCAAACAACCAGTGCAGCAAACAGAATACCAAACATGCGGTGGATAAAACGAGTCATGTCAATACCCCCAAGCCTCGTTATAATCCATGCTGACCAGGAGGCTTCAAAAAATTCCTGAGGGAGCCCTGTAATTACGAGTATGATAAAAAAAATCATAACTAGAAGGTGCTCTATCCTTTGAAGGGGATTAAATCTTACAAACTTATCTGGAAGACGCGTTCCTCGCGGCATAACTTCATTTTTGGAATTTTTACCTTCTTCAAGATTTATCTCATCCCTCATTCTATTATCCATTTGAACTTTTCCTCAGCTATCTATTTGTCGCCACACGCCAGACATGAAGCAAGATATGGAGCACTAGCCCGCCGATCGTAAAAGAAATAAATATCTTATAAAAGAGCTTTATATAATACACGAGGGGAGCCTTGTCAGGGCTCGGTTCGTAGTGAGAAAGCCACGCCCCAGGAAAATTTGTAGTGGCATCCGAGTGGCATTTTTTACATGTGTGTACAAGATTCGCTTTTAGTACAGGAGAATCGGGGTCAGTTACTTTGGTAATATTGTGAACCCCGTGGCAATCAGTACAAACAGGCTTCCAGGAAGTAATATCCTCTTCTTGGCCCTTATAAAATGTAACACTTACCCCATGAAAGTCCTTAAGATAGGTTTCTAGAACCTTAGTCGAGAGCCCATATTTCTGCATGAGTGTTTCATTTGCATGACACTTCCCGCATAGCTCAGGGGTTTTTAACAGAAAGGTACGGGTTCTCGGATCGTCTATATTATGCGCATTGTGGCAATCACTACACACGGGAACGTCCGGGTTGTTTTCTTCAATTAAAGCCCTCCCGTGAATGCTTGTGCTATAAATTTCGTAGACCCCAACATGGCACTTCTTACAGGTTTGGGAAATTCTCGCTTTCGGCTTATCTGGTCTTGTTACATAATGGGCTCCATGACAATCCACGCAGACAGGAGCCCTTGTATTTCCATTTGATAGGAGACTGTAATGAATGCTCTCTAAGGTTTTTGTGTAGTTGGCAAAATGACACCGTTTACAATTCTCATAGAGAGCCAAGCTGTAGGCGCGTCTGTTTTCGAGCTCTTTTTCGGGGTGTGGATAATCTGATATGTCGCTATGACAGTCGGTACAGGCCAGTTTGTCACCATGAATCGATGAGGCGAAATTATCTGAGTTCACGTAGAGGGACATTTCCTCATTGCTCGGCAATACAATACTGAGGCTTGGATCACTATGACACCCTAGACAAAACTCTACTTCCTCTGACAACTTGGCTTCGGGCTCAGCCAGAGCAAAAATGGGAAATATCAAGACCAAATTAACATATATGACGATCTGCGTGAGCGTAGCTAAAGACATCGATGCATCTTTTGGACCCCTTTATCTTATGACCTCATATTAACTTTTATTCGCCTCTTCGCGCTTCTTTGCGATTTCCTTTTCTAGTTCGCTGAGAAGGTCGGGAGCCCTGGGTTTTTTCTCTTCTTTTAGACCCTCCTGAAACTGTTGCCTTTCGCCCCTTTCAGATCGTCTTCGCCACGTGAGGTAGGCCACCCCGGGTATCCAATGCAGAGTAGCTTCTCTCAGCAGGCTCTCCCCTAGCAACCGCAATCCCAGTAGCGCTTTGCTAGCCATGAGACCCAAAACCATCGCAAACGAGATAAACGGCAAGAAGATCACGTACATTAGCCCCATAATTGGTCCCAACACAATCATGGCTATGGGCTGTATGTTGACGTACCGTTCGTCACTTGCGCCCGGTAAAGGGTCGCTTTCATTCTCTATAGTGACAAAATCCCTTCGCTTGAGACTGAGATAAATTCCCTTCTTTACGACTTCATTACCAAAGTACCTTTTCATGATTATTACCCCCTTTTTTTGATCTCACCTTTAATATAGTAAAAGGGGGCTAGTCCTTGCAATAGGGAAAACGCCCTAATTTTAGGTGAAAAAATACCCTGTTTTTCATATTCAAATGACCTATGCTATAACGAGAGCTAATGTTTATTTTGTCCAGACCTATTTTATTTAAGGCTCATCAGATAGGTCACAACGGCTTCGAGTTCCTCATCCGTACCCTTAAAAGGCGGCTGTTTTGTATCTGGAATGATGGATTTTGGGTCCTTTAGAAATCCCTTTATCCACTGAGCATCTTTCCTGCTACCTACACCTGAAAGGTCAGGGCCAATCTTCCCTCCAACACCATCTATTTTGTGACACATGGGGCATTTCATCTCGTTGTATATCTTTTTTCCTGCCTCAACCTGAGCTCCCCCCTCCTGAGCAAAGCCACTAATCCCAAAGAATAAAACTGACACGATACCAATAGCCATATTTAAAAAGATGTTTCTATATATCATTTGGCTACCTCCTTAGTTTTATTTTGTCATTAAGTGCTTCGTTCTCCTCAACCCTACCTTCTAGCCTCTAGCCCTAGCTTAATCATCTAATTGCATACCAACCTTTTCATAGGCAAATATCATGCCGATCAGTCTTACCGGTCACATACCAAGGAGTAATCATCCAGGTCTCGCGAATGCGTTGGATTTCCTGACATATGACACCTTCGTAAGCGATTCTTCGTGTTGCACTCCACATCATCAGAAGGCAATAGAGACCTATATTCTTTAGTGCACGACCGCTTTTTCTTAATCCCTATGAGAATGAAGGATCTTAGGAGCGCTCAACTAAAAGCTTGGTACGAATTTTGCAAATGCGAATATACCAAGGAAGTTACACATATGAACCAAATAGATCAAGTTTGGCAGGAAGAAGAACGTAAGAGCACTGTCTGGAGTGGAGTCAGCCAAAAAGCGCGGGGGAAAAATGTTACCATTACTTTAAATGAGGAATTTTGCAAGAGTTGTGAGATATGTGTCGAAATATGCCCAAATAGATGTCTGGAGATGAAGGGGGCTTACCCATCAGTAACGGATATAAACCTCTGCAGTAGATGTATGCTATGTGAGTTAGAGTGCCCTGATTTCGCAATAACTGTCGATTAAATTTTGAAAACAGCGAAAAGGAAGATATGGAGAAGGTAAAGTTTATCCAAGGAAATGAAGCCTGTGCAGAAGGAGCCATCTTTGCGGGATGCAATTTCTTCGCAGGCTATCCCATAAGTCCATCAAGTGAGATTGCCGAATATATGGCTTATAACCTCCCTCGAAGAAAGGGTGTTTTCATCGAGATGGAAGATGAAATCGCATCTATGGGGGCGGTAATCGGTGCTTCAATTGCTGGAGCGAAAGCCATGACGGCAACTAGCGGTCCTGGGTTTTCTCTGAAACAAGAGCAGATAGGGTTTGCCTGTATGGCGGAGGTTCCCTGTGTTATTGTCGATGTGATGCGTGGTGGACCAAGCACCGGTGCTCCTACGGGTCCTAGTCAGGGTGATGTGATGCAAGCCCGTTGGGGAACCCACGGAGACCATCCGGCAGTTGCAATTGCCCCCTCAACCATCGAGGAGTGCTTTTACGAGACCGTAAGGGCTTTTAATATTTCTGAAAGTTTCAGAAATCCAGTGGTCCTTCTACTCGATGAAGTTATCGGACATATGAGGGAAAAAATTAGAACACCTAAACTCAGTGAGATAATCATTAAAAACAGGAAAAAACCGACAGTTGCCCCGGAGAATTATCTTCCCTATAAACCCTCGCAAGACGGAGTTCCGTGCTTAGCCAACTTCGGCAACGGATATATGTTTCACATAACGGGACTCGATCACGACTGGAGTGGATTTCCTACGAATGACCCTAAAATAATTGAGGAGCTAATTAAAAGAATTACAAAAAAGATTGAGATGGGAAAGGATGAAATCTCGCACTGGGAAGAGTATATGCTTGACGATGCGGAAACGGCTATTGTTGCCTATGGATCTGTTGCGAGATCAGCAAAACTCGCGGTCAATCTTGCAAGGGATTTTGGAAAGAAAGTTGGTCTCTTAAAACTTATCACGATTTGGCCATTTCCCACAGAGCAAATTAAGCGGCGACTTAAAGGCGTCAGGAAGATAGTCGTTCCGGAAATGAACCTCGGACAGGTAGTATTAGAGGTAGAAAGAGCAATTTGTGGAAAAGCAGATGTGATACCCATAAATCGGGTGAATACGGAGCTAATTTCACCGGATGAGATAGTAGAGGGCGTCATACATTAAGAGGTATCGTAAACATGGCTTTTGACTACAACAGATACTTGAGAAAAGATAAGATGCCACACATCTGGTGCCCTGGATGTGGGAACGGAATAGTGATGAAATCCTTAATAAGGGCGATCGATTCGTTAGGTTATAAAAAGGAAGACACGGTGATTGTTTCGGGAATAGGCTGTTCCGGCAGGATTTCTGGTTACTTAGATTTTAATACACTCCACACAACCCATGGCAGGCCTTTGACATTCGCCACCGGCATTAAACTTGCCAACCCCGCACTTAATGTGATAGTGGTCTCAGGCGATGGAGACTGCGCAGCGATAGGGGGAAATCATTTTATACACGCCTGCCGTAGAAATATTGATATGAAATATATAATTTTTAACAATTATATATATGGAATGACAGGCGGACAGCACTCCCCAACAACTCCCTACGGTTCCTATTCAACCACCACGCCATATGGCAATATAGACCCCCAGTTTGACCTCTCTAAGCTTGCGATTGGGGCCGGAGCTACATTTGTAGCACGGGAGACCACCTATAATATCTTTTCACTTGATAAGATCATAATAGAGGCATTCAAACACAAGGGGTTTTCAGTAGTTGAAGTGATGGTTGGATGCCCTGTTTATTATGGCAGAAAGAACACCTTTAAATCGGCCTTCTCGCTCTTAGACTGGCAGAGAAGACACGCAGTACGTGTAGATAGGGCCCAGAAAATGGGGGCCGAAGAGCTCGAAGGGAGATTCATAACCGGTGTACTCCATAGAAGGGAAGCACCTGAATATACACAGCTTTATCATGCACTTACAGAGAGTTTTGAGAAATCGGTCGATAGAGTAAATATGGAAAGAGAGTATTGAATAATGTTAGATAGGTATGAGATAAGGCTCTGTGGCTCAGGTGGTCAGGGACTTATACTTGCCGGCATAATCTTAGCCGAGGCCGCCGCGCTTCACGATGGGAAGAACGCCATTCAGACTCAATCATACGGACCAGAGTCTAGAGGGGGATTTAGCAGTTCTGTAGTAATAATCAGTAATCAAGATATAGATTATCCAAAAGCAACGAAGGTCGATGTTCTCCTAGCCCTAACTCAAAAAGCGGCTAATATGTACGCGGGAGATATTAAGGATGACGGGATCTTGATAATAGATAATGAAACCGTACGAGATGTACCGATGGGAAAGTATAAGTTATTATATAGGCTCCCGATAATAGAGATCGCTAGAACCCGGTTGGGTAAAGTGATTGTAGCTAATATTGTTGCGTTGGGAGTGATAGTAGGTTTAACGAAAGTGGTTTCGATAGAAGCTATAAAAAAAGCCCTTTTTTCAAAAATTCCCAAAGGAACCGAGAGATTAAACCTAAGTGCCCTTGAAGCAGGAGTCGAACTGGCAATAGAAGCTTATGATAAGGTCCAGCCCAATGCCGCGTACGTTGGCGATAAAGTACAAGGTTTGGGCAAGGGCTTCGATGTCTAACCGATCAACTCTTTATTTGTAATATGGAGTCTATGCCAATCGTAACTATATATATTCAAGGGAGGAAGTACAATGGCTAAAGATAGCTTATCCATAAATGATAATCGTACCGGCAATAGTTTCGAAATTCCGATCACTCAGGGGACGATTAGTGCTATGGACCTGAGACAGATGAAGGTCTCTGAGGATGACTTTGGCCTCATGAGTTACGACCCTGCATCCGGCAATACAGCGAGTTGCAAGAGTACCATTACCTTTATTGACGGAGATAAAGGTATTCTACGCTACAGGGGATATCCAATTGAGCAACTGGCAGAAGGAAGCAACTATTTGGAAACCGCCTTCTTAATTCTGCATGGAGAACTGCCTTCCAAATCCCAATATGAAAAATGGGTATACGACATAACTCATCATACGATTATTCATGAAAATATTAAGAAATTTATGGAGGGATTCCGCCACGATGGTCATCCGATGGGAATGCTTCTAAGTACAGTCGGTGCCCTGTCAACCTTTTATCCAGAAGCTAAAAATATCTTTGATAAAAATGTACGTAAAAAGCAGATTCATCGCCTGATTGCAAAGATGCCAACACTTGCGGCATTTGCTTACCGACACGGCCGGGGCCTGCCTTACGCATACCCTGATAATGACCTGAGTTATACCGGCAATTTCTTGAATATGATGTTCAAGATGACAGAGTTAAAGTATAAGCCTGATCCCGTTATAGAAAGGGCCCTGGATATACTCTTTATACTCCATGCAGACCACGAACAGAATTGTAGTGCCAATGCAGTTCGCGCGGTGGGTAGTTCCCAGGTAGATCCGTATTCTGCCATTGCGGCGGGTGTCGCGGCGCTTTATGGGCCCTTACATGGCGGGGCAAATGAAGCGGCGCTGCGAATGCTTAATGAAATTGGTTCCAAAGATAAAGTTCCTGAGTTTATTAAGAGGGTCAAAGCCGGTGAAGGTAGACTCATGGGGTTCGGGCATCGCATTTATAAGGCCTATGACCCGAGAGCAAAAATTATTAAGGATACTGCTGATAAAGTGTTTGAGGTCACAGGTATGAATCCCCTGCTTGAAATAGCACTAGAGGTAGAAAGGATTGCGCTTGAGGATGAATACTTTATTAAGCGCAGACTATATCCCAATGTGGACTTTTATACTGGTTTGATCTACCAGAGCCTAGGGTTCCCGGTCGACATATTTCCGGTGCTTTTTGCCATCCCTCGAACCTCAGGCTGGCTGGCACAATGGGAAGAAATGCTAATAGATAAAGACACAAAAATAGCCCGACCAAGACAGGTCTACGTGGGAAAGGACAAACGTGATTATAAACCGATTGGAAAAAGGAGATAGATAGTATGTCTGTTAAAGACGGAAAAAAGAAAGCGCCAGCACGCGATCAGTTCAAACCAACATTTAAGAGAATGATGAACCAGGTAGTGGCCGCGGGAAGCTGTTGTGGTTGTTCAATGTGTGTGGTTACGTGTCCATATGGCGTAATTAAATACGATCACAATTCTACGATGCCATATGTAGCAAAGCCAATGCTTGGATTTGATTATTGCGCTATAAGTGAGAATATTGGTTGTGATGTGTGTTCAAACGCATGCACCGGATTGGGCCTTGAGCCCTTGAAGCCGCTAGAACCCGAAGAAATAGACATACGCCGTTTTGGAAGAAAGAGACGCGAAGATGAGTACTATGGGATTACTCGATTTATGTGTGCAACTAGGAGTACTAATCCAAACGTAGTTGCAAATGCACAAGATGGTGGGGCAGTAAGGGAGATTCTGAGGTGTGCTTTTGAGGAAGGGATCATTGAAGGTGCCGCAGTAGCTGGTCCCTCCGATAATCTATGGCTTGAGCCTGTACCGACT
>DASWID010000113.1 GCA_036397855.1 Thermodesulfobacteriota bacterium
GATTTCTTTTCCAAGAGAAAGACCGGTGACCTAATGGCGCATACGGTGAATGATATAGAGGCCATAAGAATGGCTAGTGGATTAGGTGTACTGATAGCTTATGATGGCGTATTCCTTCTTATATTTATACTTGGCGCCATGTTATATGTGTCTCCGATATTGACTCTATACGCCTTTATCCCCTTTCCAGTATTAGCGATTGTTATATTCAAATTCGGAAGCATTATTGAAGAGCGCTTTGAAAAAGTTCAAGCTTCGTTTTCTGACCTTACTGAGAAGGCAAGGGAGGTTATTTCGGGGATAAAAGTCGTAAAAGCATATGTCAGAGAAGATGACGAGGTGAATGATTTTGGAAAATCAAGCACCGGTTATTTAAATAAAAACCTCCACCTCATCAAAATCTGGGGCGTTTATGAACCATTGATAACATTTATTGCGGGAATATCTATTGTTATATTTCTCTGGCTTGGTGGAAAAAGTGCAATCAAGATGGGTATAACACTCGGTGATTTTGCTGCAATATTAGTGTATCTCACAATGCTTACCTGGCCGATGATGGCGATGGGTTGGGCTGTAGATCTAATCAAGCGGGGTAACGCTTCGATTAACAGAATTAATGATGTGCTCAGCATTGAACCTATGACCACTGACACCGGCGAAGTGGTTGAAGTTGAAATAAAGGGTGATATTGAGTTTAGGAACGTGAAATTTTCATATAATGGTAACAGGGTCTTAAAGGGTGTTAGTTTATTGATACCAAAGGGAACTGCGTTCGGAATAACGGGGGGCACCGCGTCCGGAAAAACAACACTTGTTGAACTCTTAATGAGGGTGATCGAAACTGAAGAAAATCAAATATTTGTCGATGGAATAGATGTAAGAAAGTTAAAACGAGAGAGCTTGAGGAAGGGCGTGGTTTATATACCGCAGGAGACGACGGTCTTCAGTGGAACAATCAGAGATAACATTTCCTTTATGAATCCCAATCTGACTGAGACTGAAATTCAAGAAGCATCTAGACTCGCCGGAGTTTATGAGGAGATAATGGAGTTCCCAGGCGACTTTGGTGCTAGAGTTGGAGAAAGGGGTCTTACTCTTTCAGGAGGACAGAGGCAGAGATTAGCGTTAGCGAGGGCAATTCTTTTAGATCCCAGGGTATTAATCCTTGACGATGTTCTTTCTTCACTTGATTTAAAGACGGAACACTTGGTGCTAAAAAATCTGAAAGCGATAATGAAAGGGAAGACACTGATTGTCATCTCGAGCAGGGTTCCTTCGATTAGCGGTTTTGACAGGATTGCCGTACTCGAGAGAGGAAGGGTTGTAGAGTTAGGAAGCCATGTAGAACTGATGGCAAAGGAAGGCATCTATGAGAGTCTTTATAAGGTGCAGACAATACGATGAGAGTTTCGATTATGAGCAAGGTTAAATATCTTGACCCCCACCTTAATCCTCAACCACGAGTGCGGTTCTCGGTCTCGCTCTGGGGAGGTGGTATTTCATATTCTCTTCCCCCTTGACGGGGGAAGATTAAGGATGGGGGTGATTAACATTATGAGTAAGACTAAAGCTAGGGAGTTAAGAAAAAACCCAACCGATGCTGAAGGGAAATTGTGGATTCATCTACAGAGAAGACAGATTGGTGGCCATAAGTTTCGAAGACAGCACATATTAGGACCTTATATAGTTGATTTTATATGTTTAGAAAAAAGGTTGATAATAGAGGTAGACGGAGGACATCATGATGAACAGATTGCTCATGATGCTAGGCGTAGTCACTGGCTAGAGTCTCGGGGTTTTAGAGTAATTAGATTTTGGAATAATCAAGTTTTGAAGGAGATAGAAGTAGTACAAGAGGTAATTGCAGAGGCGTTGGGTGTTGAGGATGATACCCCCCACCTTTAATTCCTCCCCCTCAAGGGGGGAGGGAGATGGAGGGAAGTTAGGGCGTGACAACAAGAAGGATTCGCAATAAATGGAGCGTTTAAATTGGCCTTAATGAAGCAGGAAGAGGAAAACCGAACAAAGGTTACCTATGACCTCAAGGTTATCCAGTGGCTATTTAGCTTTGCCAAGCCTTTCAAGCGGTTATTTGTTTTCTCATTGGTTCTTATGATCATCACCGCCGGCCTTGAGCTTCTCATACCATATTTAACAAAGATCGCTGTAGATGCATACATATTCCCATCCTGGAGAGAAGCTACGTTTTCGGATGAAGAGAAGGATCGAAGATTTGAAAAACAGCTTGAAGAAAAATACCCCACTTCGATTATCAAATTAAATGAAGATAGATATTTAATCGATCTTTCTGCGGTCAGTACGGAAGAAAAGAATAATCTAGTGAAGCTTGGGATGGTCACGGAAGAAAGATACTTAGTTATTGACCCGGCAAAGGTTGATACGGAAAGGATGAGCAAAATATATGAAATCGCCGAGACTCATCCCGATGTGATAAAACCTATTGGTAGATCTTTTATCGCAGGGTATTCATCTCTAAACAAATTGAGCAAATCTGAGCTTGGTATGTTAAGAAGTGAGGAAATTAGCGGAGTAATAAGGCTTGCAATGATTCTTTTGCTGAGTCTTTTCGGCATCTTCCTTTTCAGTTCATTATATACATACCTTCTCAATTATTCAGGGCAAAAAATCATGCATAACATCAGGGTAGGAGTGTTTTCACATATCCTATCCCTTCCCCAATCCTTCTTTGATAAAAACCCTGTAGGAAGGCTGTCGACACGAGTTACGAATGATGTAAACGCCATAAACGAGATGTATACCTCTGTACTAGTCCAATTTCTAAAAGATGTTTTGGTGATTTTTGGGGTACTGATTTTGATGTTTTATATGAACAGGAACCTGACTGTCTTTATACTTGTCCTTACCTTAGTTGTCGGAGTTGTAGGGGCATTGTTTAGGATGAGGCTTAAGACTGTTTACAGAAACGTTAGAAAGACGGTCGCTCAGCTAAATGCATTTGTTCAGGAAAGCGTTAGAGGAATCGTGCTAATTAAGCTTTACGGGAAAGAGAAGAAAAACTTTGAAAGATTTAGGGATGTAAATAAGGAGAACTATGAGGCGAATATGGATCAGCTCTGGGCATTCGCTACATTCAGACCGGTAATTGAGTTTATTAGCGTCTTTTCCGTAGCCTTAATACTCTGGTACGGGGGTCTTAGCGTTATGAGCCTGGACCTCACTCTTGGAGCACTTATTGCATACCTTTACTATGTAAGAATGCTTTTTAGACCAATCGTGGAGCTCACAGAGAGGTACAATATTTTTCAATCTGCCATCGCTGCATCAGAAAATCTTTACGATCTATCAAAGGTTGAGTCTGAGGGGAGGGATAGAGGAAGAAGGGAAGAAAATGTAAATGGAGAGCTTGAGTTCAGGAATGTCTGGTTCGCATATAATGAAAACGATTGGGTTTTGAAAGACGTTTCTTTTAAGGTAGGCACTGGCGAGACTGTTGCGCTGGTTGGCCTCACAGGTTCTGGGAAAACCACTGTAGTTAATTTAATTCTCAGATTTTACGATATACAGAAAGGCCAAATCCTTTTTGATGGGGTGGATATAAGAGAGTATAGTCCAGAGTTCTTAAGAGCTAATATATCTGCTGTCTTTCAGGATCTATTTCTCTTCGGGAGGAGTATGACTGATGGTCATTCGGGGAATGGAGATGATTTTGCAAGGGCTACGGGGGTCGATGATCTTGTGGAGAGTGACGGTAGTTTTATTTCTTCCGGAGAGAAACAGCTTGTTTCACTTGGCCAGGCTTTCAATAAAGATGTCAATTTCTTGATACTCGATGAAGCAACTTCTCATATGGATGCAAAAATAGAATCAGTGGTACGAGACGAAATCAAGAAAGGGTCAAAAAAGCGCACAACTTTGATTATCGCTCATAGGCTTTCTAACGTCAGGGATGCAGATAAAATTATTGTGATACATAAAGGTGAGATCTACGAGATTGGTACACACGATGAGCTATTACAAAACGAAGGAATTTATTTTAATCTATACCAGCTTCAAAGTGAGATTCAACGAATTTCTGCAGCAAGTGATTAGGCTCATTAAAGGGATTTCATTCTATTGTAAGACTTTTATGAAAATTCAAGCTGTAAAGCTATCGTGATTTAATCAAGGTGCTGGCTATCATAAACGACTGCAAAGCTAAAGGTTTCCTCTACAAAAAAAGGGAAACTTGTAGCGGAATCCTTTAGGATCGCATTAATGTATTATTTAACCTCTTTGGTATAAAATCTTTGGAAAAAATATGAGGGGGAATGAGGAAAGGTGTTAATGAAATTTAAAACTCTTTCTAAGTCAAAGGAAGAGCTTGTATCATTCCTTAATAAACGAGAAAATGTTCATAAAGGTAAGCTAAGCTTTGTAGCTTCTCCTTACCGTATTTGTCCTCTTGGAGCTCATATTGATCATCAGGGCGGGCCTGTGTTGGGGATGACAATAGAAGCCTATACAATTCTAGCTTTCATGCCGGTAACTGCTCCAAAGGTGCGGTTACACAGCATGAACTATCCGGGTGTGGTGGAATTTGATCTTCAAGAAATTGGTCACCCTGATATGAGTGATTGGGGAAGGTATGTGCGAGGGGCGACAAAAGTACTTGGTGACTTAAAAACTCTTTCGCACGGATTTGTAGGTGCTGTAAACGGGACTCTACCTTCGAGTGGCTTGAGTTCTTCTGCCTCGGTTGGTTTATCATATCTTTATGCCCTTGCAATGATAAACGAACTTGACTTTTCAAAAATTGACTTTATCCGGTTAGATCGGAGGCTTGAAAATGATTATCTCGGGTTACAGAATGGGATACTCGATCAAGCCACTATAATCAATGGGAGGAAGGACCATCTTTTATACATAAACACGGTAACAGGAACCGTTAAATCCTATTTGAAACCTGTAGATTCCGACGATTTAAAGACAATAATAGTGCATTCGGGATTTACCCGGGAACTAACTTCGAGTGGTTTTAATGCCCGTGTAGAGGAGTGTAAAATGGTGTCTGAGTTGTTGGGCCAGATGGGTGGGATCGAATCTGCAAATATTCTATCGGACATACCGGAAGAGGTATATAAACTATATCGAGCCGCACTGCCTGAAAATTTAATGAAGAGGGCTGATCATTATTTTTCTGAGGTTCGATGTGTGGAAGACGGGTTTAAATATTGGCAACAAGGGGATTGGGTAAATTTTGGTCGTTTGATGAATGAGTCCTGCAATAGTTCAATTGAGAATTACGAGAGCGGTAGTCCTGCCCTCATTAAATTACAGGAAATACTTAGCAATACTAAGGGTGTCTATGGTAGCAGGTTCAGTGGTGGTGGGTATGGTGGTTGTCTTATTGGTTTTGTTACACCACAATTTTCGGATGAAGATTCATCTAGATTATTGGAGAACTATCTGACTAGCTTCCCTGAAGCAAAGGGAAGAGCAGCAGTTTACAACGCAAAATCTGATGATGGAATAAGATTTTTATGATATCTATACTGCTTTGTGCTGGTTTTGCGACTCGAATGTATCCACTCACCAAGAATTTTCCTAAGCCATTGCTAAAGGTTGGTGGTAAGCATATTCTCGACTACTTAATGGACCAATTGCTAGGATTACCCCAAATTGAGTCTATACATGTAGTGACAAATGGACTTTTTTATTTGGATTTTCTGAAGTGGCAAAACACGTGGAAAAAGGATGTTAAAGCACTTCGTATCGATATGTATCTCTATAATGATGGAGCTACGAGTAATGAGAATCGTCTTGGAGCCGTAAAAGATTTGGCATTTGTGTTGAACTCATTAAAAACCAGAGCTCCTACTATGATTGCTTCAGGTGATAATATTTTTCGCTTTTCTTTAAAAACCGTAGCTAAAGAGTTTATAGAGTCCAAAAAAAATATTGTGATAGCTCTCAAGGAAATTGATTATAATAAAAAGATGCAAAAGGGTATTATTGATATTGGACCAGGTAATCGGGTGTTAAAGTTTTATGAAAAACCTATAGATGCTAAGTCAGACTGGGCCTGTCCACCTGTATATTTTTTACAGCCCTCTGCGCTTAAACTTGTTAATGAATATGTAGCCAGACCAGACGCGAAAGATTCCCCAGGAAATTTTGTGGCTTATCTAGTCAATCATTTTAAGGTCTATGCAATAAAAGTAAATGGAAAGAGACTTGACATAGGTTCTATGGATTCCTATGAAGAGGCCAACAGTATTTTGAGTATCGAGCCGGTGATTTTATCCTGAACTTCAAACCTTAGTACCCAAATACCCTCTTCCCCCCTTGTGGGGGAAGAATAAGAGATGGGGGGTACATCACCCCCACCTTCAATCCTCCCCCTAAAAGGGGGAGGTAAAATCAGGGGAAGACTTCGTCGTGAGCTCGGTCGAACGATTGAGATGGGGATATTATCTTTCCCCATTGTATAGTTGGAAATCCGCCACAAAAAAAACTTACCACTTGTAGGGGATGATTAAAATGGGAGTACAAAAACTTTCGTATTAATCACACTGCTAAATTGAAGAATAAAATGGATCAAATCAACTAAATAAGGATTTAAGCTCCCGTTTTATTAATGCTATCTCTTTGTCAAAGTGCTCGACATGCTCCGCGACCTGTTTAGCACCCTTCTTTCCCAAAAATAAGAAGTGGTTTCCTGGGATTGACTTATGCAGGCGGTCGGGTAATTCGTTAACAAAATCCACTAATTCTTTGAACTTACTATTTGAAAATTTTGATAATTTGTCCTCATTTCTATTAATAAAGTCATGGTATATCTTTCTTACTGTCAAAAACCCCCAAGTCCATTTGTCTACAAACGGATGATAAGGTGCTAAAGGAGATTCTCCAGAAATGCTGGCAATTAATGGATAATCTTTGAAAGCAAAAAAGTCCTTGTCTTCTAGGCTCTTTTCAATATCGGTTACAATTTGTCCATGCTCGAATCGTTCATTTGTTCCTATTAAACCGACAGGTATATCTCCCAAAAAGTCCTTAAAATAAGTTTCTTTTGGAATCAAAACCCCTGCATTTAACCGATTTTGCTCATCGATCTCTCTCCAGAATAGGTTATAGTGAGATTCCTCTAGGCTTACCAGTCCCTTAGTTGTTGTTTTCATTCCACTTGTTCGATCTGAAGGGATAATCAATGCCGGGCTGGATTCTAGTCCAAGATGAAATAGACTTTTATTCCCAATGATTTACAGGCAACGTTATAAGGTCTAATAACCTGCCCGGCGGCGCTCCAGCTTATTCCGATAACCTCCTTATTAAGTCTCCCTTCCTCGATGACTTGCGTTGTGATTTCAGCCGCCATTTCTCCCCAATCCGTTAAGGAAAACTCCGGATAGAGTTTAGCGTAGATTGGATGACTTATTGGATAGGAAGTAGCTAAAAAGGGATACCCCCTTTTTATAATCCAATGAGCGAGAAAATGTTCTTCATTGCAGTCTGGATAGCCATAGCTGATTCTACCCAAGTGTGCCCAGCCTGGGAAAAAGACAACCAGTGGTTTTGCTGGATCGCTCTGGAAAGATCTAACCAGGGAAGGAAAGTCTTTACCAAATCGTATTACCTCATTATCATATATCAGATTCAATTTGGCCTTACCGTATTAATCCATAAATTTTTTTAGATTATATGACTCGACAAGTTTATAGCGTTACAATCATATCGCAAACGATGTACGCCATCGTGATGATCGGTGTCTGATTTTTTACTATATTTCAAACTTTGTGATAAAGGTATTATATAATATTGGAGAAAAGATTTTTATAAGGATCTTGTTATATTGCAGTAGGGAAACATATAGGGCACCAAAACTGGTAAAGTAGTAGTAAAGGAGGTAATCGAAATTTGAAATTATTTGTGATTGTTATGCTATTCTTCCCTGTTTTTCTTCTTTCGGCTTGCGATAGTCTGGATGATGTTGTTCCGGAAATCGGCTCGCCGGATCCATTGATTACATTTGAGGAGGCTAATGACCAAGAATATGATTTTACAACCCCATTATATGGTATGAAGGTTGCCATTAGAGGCGATGTAGGTGGAAACGTTGAGGACATATTGAATAAGCTGGATAACAGAGCGGCAAACTTCTTAGAGTGTCAATTTGGAGACCCTGACGTTGGATTTGAGAATGTTCAAATTGAAAACGGAGAAACAATTCCTCCGCTCTCCGAGCAAAGGGTATTTGTAGTGCCATTTACATTCGAATGTGTAGGACCGACTACGGATGTGTGTGCAGGGGTCTACTTTTCCGGTACCGGCGCGGATTTAACAATTATATCAAAAAGGACTATTGGCGAGTGCAAGGATTTTTCTTTTTTTAAGCATGAGCTTGGTCATAGATATGGAATGGAGGCGGATCACAGCAATAGGAGTGACTTTGAGCCCTGCATTGACCCCCCAGAGTGTGAACTTCCATTTGACATAGGTGGTTAGCGAGTTTTCACTAAGTAGTGGCATAGGGAGTGATCGAGATGGACTGGGGTTTCTAGTTTAGTCGATAAAATATAAGATCCTGAATTAGTCATGTTTTGATAGGGATTAGCATTCGTATAATTTTCTACCACCCCTTAATCTACCCCACTCATGGGGGAGACGACTTTCTCTTCCCCTTTTAAAGCGGAAGCCTGTCCTTTCGTAGCGGTTAGGAAGCGGTACAGAAAAAGGACACAATTTAATTGACATTGAAACATGCTTCGTGTAATAATGCCGTGGTTAATGATATATCTCCAACTCTGATGCTCATTCGAATTTAAGAAATGATTGATGGACTATTCGACCTAGAGGAAGCGGGTACTAATATAAGGACTGAAGTCGTTGCCGGCGTGACAACGTTTATGACAATGTCATACATAATTTTTGTACAGCCGGCGGTCCTTGGAGCAGCAGGCATGAATCCCGGTGCTGTTATGGTCGCAACCTGCTTGTCTAGCGCTTTTGCTATGGTTTTAATGGCGGTATTGACCAATTATCCAATCGCTCTTGCACCCGCAATGGGTCATAATTTCTTTTTTTCTTATATTGTTGTATTGACCCTTGGTTATACGTGGCAGGTTGCGCTCGGTTCGGTTTTCATAGCAGGTTTAGTTTTTATCCTCCTTTCTACAGTTGGTTTGCGTGAGAAGTTGATGATTGTGCTACCCGATTGTTTAAAGAATGGGATCCCTGTGGGCATCGGCCTTTTGATAGCTTTAGTAGGGTTAGAATGGAGTGGAGTCGTTGTAGGCCATCCAGTCACATATGTCGCTCTCGGGAATTTAAAATCCACCCCCACCTTACTTTCTCTATTCGGTTTACTACTAATTGCCTTACTCCTGGCTCTCAGATTCAAAGGAGCGATATTATTTGGCATCATTGCAACAAGTATACTTGGGCTGATTATTGGCATTATAGAGTTTAAGGGAATGGTTTCCGCTCCGCCCTCGATTGCGCCGACTATCTTGAAGCTTCAATTCCCAAATGTCTTCAAGGACCCAAATTTGCTTACTGTGATATTTATCTTTCTTTTTCTCGATATGTTTGATACAATTGGGACTTTAATTGGAGTTGGTCAGCAATCTGGTCTTATGGTGGACGGGAAGCTGCCAAGGGCCAGGCAGGCTCTCCTGACTGATGCAATTTCTACGAGTGCAGGGGCACTGCTTGGGACTTCAACTATTACTGCATATATTGAAAGCGCTTCAGGTATTTCTGCTGGCGGTCGTACTGGTCTTACAAACATTGTTACAGCGATTTTGATGGTCCTTGCAATCTTTTTTCATCCTATAGTACAGATGGTTGGCGCTGGTTACAAAATTGATGATAACGTTACTCTTTACCCTGTTATTGCGCCTGCTTTAATAATTGTCGGCGGCCTCATGTTTAAGAATATCGTTAATGTTGAGTGGGACGATTTTACAGAATCTATTCCTGCGTTTCTAACACTAATTATTATGCCTCTTGCATTTAGTATCACCGAGGGAATATCTATGGGGGTTATTTCATACTCTCTTCTGAAGCTTTTTACTGGAAAAAGAAAAGAAGTTCATTGGTTGATTTATCTATTTGCTATCTTATTTATCGCCCGATACATATGGTTGATGGAGTGAATGCCCGTATCTGAGTTCCCCTCTCATGCGCTCTCAGGACGGCAACGGGCCTGCCTATGCGGGACAAGAATGTTCCCGCCTATCAAAGTAATCTCATCGAAGATCGATAGACGAGGTTTTCCAACCTCGTAAGCGGTGAATTGACAGGGCTTGCTCATGATACGAATTTGTGCATTTGTCCAAGATAAAAGAACCCCCGTCTCTCAGACACAGGGTCTCGTCAATGAATTTTTCAGATCAATTGGACAAAATTGATTGATTGTTATTGCAACGAGCAAGCCTGCCCTAATCGAAGGGACTCGTTGCCTACCCATAATAGGAACGCTCGGTATTAATCCGAGGTTTGAAAACCTATGCTATCGCCTCTTTAAGGTGTTAGACCTAAAAATAGATTGGTTTAATTAGGTTATAAATGATAAATGCTAAAAGAAGAGCTAGAATAGAGACGAAAAGAAAAGCCCTAAGGATTAGGATTATGTCTTTTACAGAATCGCGTTTACTGAAGGTTTTTTTTATCGACTTTATTAAGTTCAAAGTTTAAATATATTCTAAATTTTAGATTAAGAAAACAAAACTAGTTTGCTATAATCTTGTCTTTAATTCTCGGAAGCAGCCGCTTTATCTAAGTACCACTCGAGAATTCCTTTTTCGGGATTAATTTTCGAAGCGGGATAGGGCAGGGGTGAATCTCCTTTATACAAAATTTGTTTCAGAACTTTGGCCTTTTCTTCACCAGCCACCAAAAAAGAAACACGCTTGGCGTTATTAATTACCGGGGGGGTAAGGCTGATTCTTTTTTGGCCAGTTTCTGGATGCTCCGCAACGACACATACCGATTTCGTTTCTTTTAGAGTCGGGGCGTTTGGAAAAAGGGATGCGGTATGTCCGTCTGTACCCATTCCCAGGAAAATCCAGTCGAACTCGGGGAATCCGTTATTGGAAGGAAGATTTTTTTGAATTTCTTTTGCATACCTTTCTACCTCTACTGCAGGTGGATTTTCCCCAATTATGCGGTGAACATTTTGACTCGGGATATTTACTTTGGATATAAAGGTATCATTTGCCATTTTAAAATTGCTTTGTTCATCATCTGGGGGAACACAGCGTTCATCTCCCCAGAAAAGGTTCACATTACTCCAGGAAACTCCTTTATCATATGGTGGTTTAGACAACTTTTCAAAAAATATACGAGGAGTGCTGCCACCTGAAAGGGCAATAAAAATTCCCTTTCCTTCATTTTTACTATTTTCTACAGCTCTTTGAAAATCTGATGCTAATCTATCCGCAAGTTCCTCTCTGTCATTGAAAATGTAAATTTCCGTCTTCATAAACGCTCTTAGTAAAATAATAAGTGGTTATTAACGTACTAAAGTTATCATCACTACAACTCGCAAGATTCACCTTCCGTAGCAAGGTTATTGCAGGGATAGCGCCAATCATCCTTGGGGCTGTCAAAAAGTTTATGAGACTCCATCGGGCCCCATGTGCCTGCAGGGTAGCCATAAATTTTAGCCCTCGAATGTTTTTCCAATACACTGAGGATAGGATCGACAAATCGCCAGCATGCCTCAACTGCGTCTATACGGGCATAGAGTGTGGCGTCTCCAAACATGCAATCGAGAATCAAGCGCTCATATGCTTCTGGAATGTGAGTATTCGTCAGCTGTGAATAATGGAAGTCCATGCTTACATCTTCGATATTGAATCCTGAACCAGGTGTTTTTATTCCAAATTTAAGCACTGTGCCTTCATCGGGTTGTATCCTGATAATAAGCTGGTTACAACCGATGTTAGGATCACCGTTTGCAGCAAACAAGTGATGAGGCGTCTTCTTAAAATATATGACGACCTCTGTAACCCTTGTAGGTAGTCGTTTCCCTGTTCTGATGTAGAAAGGAACATCACCCCAGCGCCAATTGTCGATGAATATTTTTAGAGCGACAAATGTTGGTGTTCTGGAATCTTCAGCGACATCTTTTTCATCGCGATATCCAGGAACGCTTTCACCCCGAATCTTTGATGCCACATATTGGCCGGCAACGACATATTTTCTGACTTCATCTGGTTTGATTGGCTTTAGAGACTGAAAAACCTTAACAGTTTCGTTACGCACTGCAGTTGCATCAAAGATGGGTGGAGGTTCCATTGCTATTGTTCCTACTACCTGCAATAGGTGATTTTGAACCATGTCCCTGAGAGCTCCATAGTGATCATAGTATCCACCCCTTTCTTCAACTCCGATGGATTCGGCGGCGGTTACCTCCACGCGGCTTATGAAGTTCCTATTCCATAATGGTTCGATGATTCCATTAGCAAAACGAAAAGCGATGATATTTTGAACAGTTTCTTTACCCAAGTAGTGGTCGATTCGGTAAATCTGGTCTTCATGGAAATATTTTTGCAATCTAGCGTTTAAACCGCGGGCGGTTTTAAGATCACGTCCGAACGGCTTTTCGACTATGATTCTCTTCCAGCCTGTGCCGTTCTTCTCTTTCTGGAGTCCTTTTTTGCCAAGATTTTCAGCGATTGTCGGGAAGAGGGTAGGTGAGGTGGAGAGATAATAGAGATAGTTCTCCTTACTTTTAGTTTTTATGGATAAATCGGAGAGTCTCTTCTTCAGGAATTCATATTCGTTTGCATTCGTGGCGTCAAGCGATTGATAATGGAAGTTTTTCGAAAATTCGCTTAATTTTTTTCGATCAATTGGTTTTATTGAGCTGAATGTTTTGACATCTTCTACAGTCCTTTTCTGAAAATCTATATCAGAGATGGGGGTTCTACTCGTTCCCAAGACAGCAAATTGTTCGGGTAGTTCGTTCTGAAGATAAAGGGCAAAGAGTGCCGGTACCAGTTTTCTCTTTGTTAAATCCCCGGATGCACCAAAAATTACAACGACACAATTGTCAGGTCTTGCCATCTTTTAACACCTCGCATTTTTTAATAGTGGATTAAACATTATTCCTCGTGTCCTATGGCTTACGCCATCAATGATAATATCACCCTAGACCGATCATCCCGATTTTGATGAGTGCCTCGTTGAAATTGTAGTTTTATAAAGTCCTGTGTTTTTGATAGCGAATATTGAAATCAGCTCACATATTTGATTGTACACTTTTCAGTAGTGCATTTATATTGTTAACGACAGAGTCTCTGGAGTTATAAACACTTGAACCAGCAACCAAGACTGTCGCTCCTGCTCTTACCACGAGAGGAGCTGTTTTGGTATCGATTCCCCCGTCTAGGGCTATCGGGGTATCGATATTCAATTCGTCGAGCATCTGTCGGATACACCTTATCTTGTCCAACTGATTGTGAATGAACTTTTGACCGCCGAAACCTGGATTCACACCCATTACCTGGACAAGATCAACCAATTCAAGGACTTCTCCTATTGTGGAGGCAGGTGTGCCGGGATTTAGAGTAACTCCTGACTCAATTCCTAGTTCTCTTATAGATTCAAGTGCCCTATGGAGGTGAATACATGCCTCCTGATGAACGATTATACGATCTGCACCAGCTTTAGCAAATGTTTCTATGTATCGTTCAGGTTCTATAATCATTAGATGTACGTCAAGCTTTAGTTTGACCAGCGGTCTTAGTGCTGATACAACCCCTGGTCCAAAATTAATATTAGGTACAAACCTCCCATCCATAACATCAATCTGAATCGCCGAGACGCCCGCTTCTTCCGCCTCTTTTGCAGCCTCGCCAATCCTGGAAAAATCTGCCGATAGGATTGATGGTTCTATTTCAACTTTTAAATTCTGCATAAGGATCTGAAATGGCCAATAGCAAATTATCGATCTTTACGTCTTAAAAAGCGAATTCCGTTCGCGCCAGCAACGATTACCTCGGACGCGGTTCCTAGAAATAATCCATATTCCACTATACCTGCCTTGTTGCTCAGATTTGATGCAAGACCCTCAAGATCAGAAATTGGTCCAAATTTAGTGTCGAGTATAAAGTTGTCCTGATCCGTAGTGTATGGATTGCCATCATCATTTATCCTTAGTCTAGCTTCTCCACCTAAGGAGGTGAGGAACTTCTCTACCAGTTTCCAGGCAAAAGGGATCACCTCAATTGGCACGGGCCAATGGGTTCCCAACCGCGGGGAGAGCTTGCTCTCATCCACAATAATGATATTGCGTTTGCTTGCCTGAGCCAAAATCTTTTCCCTGAGCAAAGCGCCTCCTCCTCCCTTGATCAAGTTGAGTTCAGGATCCACTTCATCGGCTCCATCGATCGTAAGATCTATTTCCTGGAACTCATCGAAGGTAGTTAGGCTAATTCCTAATCCTCTCGCGATCTTCTCCGTTTGTATCGAACTAGGTATTCCAACGATGTCTCTTAACTTTCCTGATTTTATCCTTCTTCCAATCTCCTCCAGTGCATAGCTGGTTGTAGAACCTGTCCCAAGACCCAAAACCATACCCGATTCGATGAAATCCACGACAGCCTGACCGGCTTCCTTCTTAAGGCGATCCTGCAGTTTTAGTTGCTCGGACTTCACGTTTTCGTTCAACTGGTCCGCTCCCCTGCCCCATTATTTTCGGCAATAAAACGCTTTGCTACTTCCAGTAGTTCCGGCGGGGAATCCACAATCCAGCGCTTATCAAAGTTGTCCATCTTATGCACACCATCTCTTGTAAACGCCGTTGTGACTGCGATGCATCCCATTCCTGCGCTAAGGGCCGCTTGAACTCCAGTGGCGGAGTCTTCAATAACCAGACTTTCTGAAGGAGAGATCTGTAACTCATTGGCCAATAGTAAATATATCTCCGGATTGGGCTTTGGATTTTCAACATCTTCACGAGTGGCGATGAAGTCGAACTCGTCCTTAATGTTCAGAATTTCCAGGATGCGTAGAGTCTGTGGTCGATGAGACTGCGTGCCAAGCCCGGTTGGGTATCCATTTTGCCTTGCCCATTTTAGGAGACCAACATTATATGGGCAGAGGTGTCCGTTTAAGATCTCAGGATTTGAAATCAGAGAGTCGTAGATACCCATTCTAATCTGTGCAAATGCCTGCCAGGGTTTGTGAACGTTAAACTCCGTCATCTTGGCGCTAGCCATCTCTCGTAAGCCAAAGCGTTCCACTATGGCTTCTGAGACCTCTCTTCGGGAAAGCCCCACAACATCTTTGAATGCCTCTATAATTTGCTCTTCTCTAAGTGTGGGCTTGAGTTCCACCGCAGCTCTAGCGTAGGACCTAGCCTTTAAAGCTTCAGTCTGGACCAATGTACCGTCGAGATCGAATATGAAAGCTTTGATCACTTTATGCTCTCATTTAGCTTTTTTAAACCACCAACTATGTCTCTACCCAAATCAAACGTAATAACGTTTCTACCAACGTCCTTGAGCGCCTGACGATCGCCAAGGGCAGCGGCGTTCTTTATCACTCCAAAGGTTATTGAAGAGGCAGGCTCCCCCGGCTTATCAGGTATGGGAACGTCTTGGGGCATGTCTGATAAGAACTGAATAAATAATCCATTACCGGCGTCCCCCTTGTGGAGCTGCCCGGTAGAATGCAAAAATCGGGGGCCGTAGCCCTGAGTTGTTGCCAGGCGGAATTTTTTCTGAATTGTGGTACCTAAAGTATGAAGCGCATTATCGTGTTCAGGTGAAGGTTTTATATAAGCCTGTAGCGTAACATAACTCCTTCCTTTACCCTCGTTTTGACCAGGCTTTCCAAGGGCTAAAAATTTATTAAGAGCGTCTTTTATACCGTCGGTTGAAAAATCTGAATACACTTTCAAGCCATTTGTGACTAAGGACGGATCAATCACCGGCAGCCTTCCTTCCTTTTGATAGGCAGCAACCATCTTTCTGGCAAGAACCTTTGCCGCTTCAACATTTGGTTGATTAAAGGGATTAATCCCAAGGTGCATACCGGCGATTGCTATCGCCATTTCCCACCTGAAAAATTCTCCCCCTAGGTCGTAAAGATCTCTGAGATTTAATTGAACGACTGGCTGTCCTGCATCTGCAAGTGCCTTCACCTTATCATCGTAAGTACTATCATCTTCCAGTCTCATATAGACAAACAGGCGATCATTTCCATAAAATTCAGGGGGGAGTAATTCCTCACCGTCGACTGGTAATATTCCCTTTCCCTCTTTACCGGTGCTCTCGGCAATTAGCTGCTCTACCCATGTTCCGAAATGTGAAATGGGTGGGGAAGCAACCAGTGTCGTTTTATCTCGACCCAGGTTTGCAAGAATTCCCAAGATCGTCCCCAACCATGCACCTGAATTATTTCCCACCACAGGTGAATTACAGCTTTCATTATTGTGGAGCATGGCGATCGCCCTTTCGAGGAAAAGATTTAAATCAAGACCAATTAGGGCTGCGGGTACCAATCCAAAGTAAGAAAGAACAGAGTAACGGCCACCAATATTTGGGTCATTGAGAAATGTTTTCCGAAAATTCAGTTCAGCCGCTGTTTTCGCCAAAGGGCTGCCCGGATCGGTAATGGCTATGAAGTGCTTGCCAACATTTTCTGGTCCTATACTGTTCATTACCTCATTATAGAAATATCTCATAAATGAGAGGGATTCGTTCGTACTTCCGGACTTTGTGGAGACGACGAAAAGGGTCTTATCGAGTTGGACCCTGTCTCTATTCTCTAGTACGGCGCCTGGATCAGAACTGTCGAGGACGGATAGATCGAGATAGTCTTTCTTTACGCCAAAGGTTTCACGAAATACATATGGAGCCAAGCTCGACCCCCCCATTCCAAGGAGTATGGCATATCGGTATCCATCTGCTCTGGCCGAATCCACGAGTAAATTTATGCCAGGTATGGCGTCAACCATGACCTCAGGAATATGTAGCCAACCAAGCCTGTTACTGATCTCGGTGGGATCATCCTTCCAAACGAAGAAGTCAAAATTCCAGATTCGCTGGTTAATATGTTCATCCTCCATCCGATTGAGCTCGTCATTTACCACCTTTTGATATTGTCTAAGACTTGCGGAAAAACCCTTTTTCTTCGCAATAAGCCTGTCTTTCTTCTCCTCGATGCTAGCCATGAGGGTTTCAAATGATTTAGCAAATGCTACTACACCGTCATCCTGCAATTTTGTTGTTACTGCGCTTAAATCTATCCCAAGCTTATTTAATTCAGAGAGATGCGACATTGCCTGATCAACGCCCTCTGTAATTGTTACCTTAACTGTTCCATGGTCTCGAAAAGTTTTGTATGTTACAGGTGGAACTGTGTTAACTGTGTTTGGCCCAATTAGCTCGTCTACGTACAGGGTATCAGGGTAAAGGGGATTTTTGGTGCTGGTACTCGCCCATAAAACCCTCTGCACCCTGGCGCCTTTTGATGCTAGATTCTCCCATTGGGGACCCCTAAAGGTGTTTTGAAATTCTAAGTATGTTGCTTTCGAGTTTGCAATCGCTATTTTACCAAGCAGGCTGGTATTCCCGATCTTTTCCAATTCGTGATCTACGGCTGTATCCACGCGACTTACGAAAAATGAAGACACCGATGCGATCTTATCAACCGAGTGACCCCCTGGAACGGAGGGTCCGCCTGCAGCTAATTTTTCCAGCCCCTTAATATAGGCCTCTGAAACAGCCTTATAATGGTCGAGACTGAACATAAGAGTAACATTTACGTTGATACCCGAGCCTATTAATTCTGTTATCGCTGGAATACCCTCCGGGGTGGCTGGAACCTTAATCATCAAATTTGGTCGATTTATCAATCCAAAATACCTTTTTGCCTCGGCGATGGTACTTTGAGCATCGTGGGCCAATGTTGGACTGACTTCCAGACTTATAAATCCATCCGCTCCATTGGCAGAATCATACAATGGTCTAAATAGATCAGCGGCTAACGTAATATCTTCTAACGCGAGCGCTTCATAAATCTCTTCAATAGATTTGTCTTCTTTTACAAGCCTTCTTATATCATCGTCATAGTCGGAACTACCGGCGATTGCCTTTTCGAGAATCGAAGGATTAGAGGTTTCCCCACGGAGACCCTCATCTATTAATGTTTTTAGCTCTCCAGAGGTAATAAAGGAACGACGAATGTAGTCATACCATATGGACTGACCTAAGTCAGCTAACGCCTTTATTTTCGACATCTTGTTCTCCTTGTTCGATAATAAACTTGTGTAAAAGCCAATTCCACAAATTGTGGGTGACGCTTAGTTCATGCTCGTTTTTTAATTTTCTTACCGGTCTTTTTCCTATGTCTACTTATTATCCTCTTAGCTTCAGCTACAACGTTATCTGAAGTCAGTCCAAATTCTTTCAACAAGTCGTGTACAGGGGCAGACTCGCCGAAATCCCTCATACCTATTACAGCACCATCAAGGTTTTTGATCCCTGTATACCTACCCCAGCCGAATGTGGATCCTGCTTCAACAGCAAGACGAGCTCGTATTGAACCTGGCAAAACCTCCTCCCTATAATCAGGGTCTTGTATCTCGAATAAATTCATAGAAGGCATGCTGACGACTCGTGATTTGATTCCCTGCCTTTTTAACCTCCCATGGGCTTCAAGACATAACTGAACCTCTGACCCCGTGCTTATCATTATTATGTCCGGTTTTCCTTTGCTGTCCGCAATAATATAGGCACCGCGTAAGGATCCTTCCGCTGGGGCGTACTTAGATCGATCTAATGTTGGCACACCCTGCCGTGTTAGTATCAAAGCTACTGGGTGATCTTTTACCTCCATGATATATTTCCAGAGTGCGCTAAGTTCATTTGCATCAGCAGGTCTGATTACCTCCATATTTGGAATGGCCCTGAGGGAAGACAGATGTTCAATTGGCTGATGAGTTGGACCGTCTTCACCTAAAGCTATGCTATCGTGTGTAAAGACAAAAATGACCGGCTGTTGCATCAGGCAGGACAGTCTCAGCGGGGCTCTCATGTAGTCTGAGAAAACAAAGTAACAAGACACGTAGGCTCGAAGTTTACTGAGGACCATGCCATTAGCTACTGCAGCCATGGCGTTTTCCCGAACTCCAAAATGAAAGTTCCTTCCACTGTAGACATTTTTTTCGAAACTACTCGCATTATCTATGTATGTCTTTGTTGATGGTCCCACGTCGGCGGCTCCACCCATGAACCATGATATATTCGCTGCGATTGCGTTTAGAATTTTGCCATTTGATACACGGGTGGCTGGGCCTTTAGGGTCAGCGGGGAATTTTGGCAGGCATGAGTCCCAACCAGCTGGCATCTCACGACTTTGGATCAGCTTGAATTGTTTTGCTAACTCAGGGTATTCAAATTCATACTTTGAAAATTTCTCTCTCCACTCTTCCTCAACCTTTTTACCCTTTTCAATAACTGTACTACGATAGGCCTTCACTTCTTCAGGAACATAAAATTTCTTATTGGGGTCCCAGCCATAATTGATTTTCGTCTTGCGTATTTCTTCTTCACCCAACGGCTCGCCATGCGCTGCAGATGTATCCTGTTTGTTCGGGCTACCGTAACCAATATGACTGTCTACAATTATTAATGATGGTTGCTCTGCTTCATCAAGTGCTCTATGAAATGCTTCCTCAAGCAGTTCGAGATCATTAGCATCACCAACTCTCTGGACATGCCAGTTATACCCCATGAATCTAGCGGCCACATCCTCGCTAAACGCCAATGCCGTGTGTCCTTCTATGGTTATATGATTATTATCGTAAATCCATATAAGGTTCCCGAGACCTAGGTGTCCGGCAAGAGAAGCAGCCTCGCTAGAAATTCCCTCCATCATACATCCATCTCCAGAAAGGGCAAAGATTTTATAGTTTATGATTTCATGGCCTGGACGGTTAAAATGGGTGCCGAGCCATTTTTCAGCCATAGCCATCCCCACACTTGTGGCTAAACCCTGACCAAGCGGACCGGTTGTTGTTTCAATTCCACGTATTAGGCCATATTCAGGATGCCCGGCGCATTTACTATGTAGTTGACGAAAAGTCTTTATGTCGTTCAGTGAAACGTCGTATCCAGATATGTGTAAAATGCTATATAAGAGCATGGAGGCATGACCCGCAGAGAGCACAAAACGGTCTCGATTCGGCCAATCTGGATTCCTTGGATTATGATGGATGAATTTATCCCAGATAGTATATGCTACGGGGGCCATTGACATCGGTGTGCCTGGATGACCTGAATTTGCTTTTTGCACAGCATCCATTGAAAGGGTTCTTATAGTATTGATAATGAGTTGCTCGAGGTTTTGTTTTGGGGTCATTATTAATCTCCTTATTTGTTTGGTGGCTCCTAATTCTTGGGGTATAGGCTTTCCAAGGCAATTGCAGCCCCAACAATCCCAGCGTTATTACCCATTTTAGCCGGGACCATTTTCGCTCTTACTTTAATAAAGGGAAAAAATTTCTCACTGCTTTCGCTTACTCCTCCACCTATGATAAACACATCCGGCGAGAGTAGCTTCTCCATAGTTTGAAGATACTTATTCACGCGAGCTCCCCAATCCACCCAGCTAAGACCCTCCCTTTCTCTTTGCACTGTCGCCGCGCGTTTTTCGGCATCAACGCCATCAATTTCAATGTGACCGAATTCCGTATTTCGAACAAGGGTTCCATCCGTAAATAAGGCAGTACCGATTCCGGTACCTAATGTTACCATTAGTACGACACCCCCATCTTGCCTATTATATTCAACCCCGGCTCCAAACTTCATTTCCGCTAGGCCAGCGGCGTCGGCATCATTTATTGCTGCAACCCCACCCTCGGCAAATTTATGAATTTCGTTTTCCAAGTTCACTCCTATCCATTCTTGAGAGAGATTTGCGGCAGTAAATATCGTTCCCTTTTTTATCACACCGGGAAACCCACTCCCGACTTCACCTCTCCAATTAAGATTAGAAATCACATCTTTAATTATCGATAACATCGCAGCTGGTGTCGATGGCTGTGGTGTTGGTACGAACAAATGCTTTCCGGTCAGTCTTCCGGAGGCTATGTCAGCGACTGATGCCTTTATATGTGTTCCTCCGATATCAATCCCAAGAATCAATTTTGGATGGTTGGTTTGATTCATACCATTATTCCAATTTGATAATAGAGTAAAGTTGTCGTTGTTCGGTGAAATACTGGAAATTATATCTTTATACTACAATTTAAAGCAAGTTATGTATTTGAGTCAATTTTTTTCATAAGAACGTCAGAATCAGTAAACTGAAAAGATGTTGGTTATCTGCCTAAAATTAAGACTTGTGCACTCTAAGATTGATATCCATATAGTGCGTTGAAAAAGCTTTCTTTTTTTCTTTCTCTTTCAGGAAAATCATTTGACGCTCACTTATATGGCAATCCCTAATCTTTTAGACCAGACACCTTTGCCAACCAGTTTTGGCTCACCAATTGATTCCTTTACTTCGGCGCTCAAGGTTCGATAGTAGTCTCAAAGACCGATTCCCAATTGCTGCTTTGGTTGCTCCGATACCCATCGATACGTTGATCATAATTTGATGATGATTTTTCAGATCTGTTTTATTATTCAAGATTAAGAATGGAAATGGAGGGGTAGTACACGCTTTAAAGATTCCCCTCCATTCTGATTTACAATATTTTAAGACGGAGTTTTACTGAACAAATAATACCCAGGCGCCCTGATCGCCTTGGATCTTGCCCTGTAATTCCACATCATTTCTATTGGACATAGATTCAATCCTGTGGATTGCTTCTTCAGATCCGTGAATTGCATAAACTTGACCATCACTCGTTTGAATTAAATGTAGATGCTGATCTAACTCAGTGCACGGGCCAGTCGCTACAACCTGCTTGAAATTACCAGCTTGGTAATTTGGAAGCAGGCAAACTATTGTGCCTTTAACAGTTATATCCTCAGCGGATGTTACTGCTGGCTTAGGGTGTTCTGCGGAGGCTGCCGCCAGAATCCAACCTCGATTATGTCCTGATATAATTCCGTTAACAGTCTTCTTTTTATCTGTTTGTTTCATAATCATTTTCTCATCCTCGACGGTTCCCTGGATAACATACGATCTACCATCTGATCCAGCTGCGACGAGAGACCCTTTGCACTCAGTCCATTCCTCTTTCATAATGAGTTGTCCTTTGTCGTCTAACTCAACACAGTACACATTACCCTCCATTGACTTTATTTCGTCTGTTTTCTCAGGAGTCGCCTCTTGAGCAACGCTTGAAGTT
>DASWID010000114.1 GCA_036397855.1 Thermodesulfobacteriota bacterium
ATATCAAACGAGTGCTATACACCAACCGAAAAGCAGATAGAGGAGGCTAAATATCAACTCGACTTCTATCATGAAATGGGAGGCGGCTCTATGTTTGATCCAAAGACAGGGCAGATGATAGACGAGGCAACTGCAAAGATAGCGCTTATGAGGGTTTCTAAGGCTTACATGGCAGGGCTTGTGGATAAGGAATATGTAGATTCCATGGCCGACAAAAGTAAATCCATTACAGGCTACGACATCAGAAAGGGAAAATGATCAAAATTAGCTGCATGTCAATAGGGCAATCAAATGAGTGGATACTGTAATCACTACCATCTAGATGAAAAGCGAGCTCAAAATTTAGATTTATCTTTTATCGTCTTTTAGGATAGAATTATTGTTATTGTAGACAATTACTAAAGATTCATGCATACAGAAGCAAAAGTAATTCGCAAAAAAAAACAAGTAAAAGACAAACCATGGATTATGAGGACATACGCCGGACACACAACGGCAAGATCCTCGAACGAGTTATTTAGAAAGAACCTCTCAAAGGGCCAGACTGGCCTCAGCGTTGCATTCGACCTTCCCACCCAGACTGGATATGACTCCGACCATCCACTAGCTGAAGGAGAAGTCGGAAAAGTAGGGGTTCCAATCTGCCATATAGAAGATATGGAAACCCTATTTGAACAGATCCCGATAGAAACTATGAATACCTCTATGACGATTAATGCGACCGCGGCTTGGCTCCTCTCTCTATATATTGCCATTGCCGAAAAACGTGGGCTGGACATATCATCGCTTCAGGGAACTACTCAGAATGATATATTAAAAGAATATCTCTCTCGTGGCACATATGTGTTTCCACCAACCCCCTCTATGCGGCTAATCTCTGACACGATTACCTTTACATACGAGAAAGTGCCCAAATGGAATCCCATAAACATTTGTAGCTACCACCTACAGGAGGCCGGAGCGACCCCAGTGCAGGAGATAGCCTTTACCCTTATCGACGCAATTGCGGTGCTGGATAAAACCCGCGAAAGTGGACAGATCCCCGAAGAAAGATTCCCAGATGTTGTAGGGCGCATTTCTTTCTTTGTAAATGCCGGGATCAGATTCGTCGAAGAGATCTGCAAAATGTTGGCTTTCACCGAGTTGTGGGACGATATCACGCTTAATCGCTACGGTGTCAAAAACGAGAAACTCAGACGATTTAGATATGGTGTTCAGGTAAATTCATTGGGCCTTCCCGCTACTCAACCGGAGAATAATGTAGCAAGGATAATACTCGAGATGCTTGGCGTAACATTGAGCAAGGATGCTCGAGCCAGGGCTATACAGCTTCCTGCGTGGAACGAGGCACTTGGACTTCCACGCCCATGGGATCAGCAATGGTCACTTAGATTTCAACAGATTTTAGCCTTTGAAACTGACTTGCTCGAATATCCTGACATTTTTGAAGGCTCAGAGGTCATGAAAAACAAGGTCAATTCACTGAAAGAACAATCCCAAAAAGAGATAGAAAGGGTAGAGAAAATGGGGGGCGCACTCGAAGCTATTGATTATATGAAAAGGGCCCTGGTTTATTCACATGCTGAACGCGTTCGCGCAATTGAGTCTGGAGAAATAAGAATAGCCGGCGTTAATTGCTTTACAGAAACGGAGCCATCACCTCTCGTGGAGTCAATCGATAAATCGATACAGAAAGTAGACCATGTCATTGTGAAAGAACAGATAGAAAGGCTCCGTGCCTTCAGAGAAAAAAGAAACAAGAAGGATGTCGAACTAGCACTTAAAGCCCTCAAGAATGCAGCCACAAGCAATAATAACATAATGCCCGCATCGATCAATTGCGCCCACGTCGGAGTCACAACCGGAGAGTGGACAGACACTCTCAGGTCTGTATTCGGTGAATACAGGGCACCGACAGGAACATCCATCAGGATTCGAGAAGATTCTGAAGAAATCAGAGATATTAGAAATGATGCAAACGAAGTACGGCAGAAATTAGGAAGGCCAATTAAACTCTTTATCGGTAAACCAGGCTTAGACGGTCATTCAAACGGTGCCGAACAGATTGCCGTCCGAGCTCGGGACGTCGGGATGGAAGTTCTCTACCAGGGCATAAGGCTAACGCCCGAACAGATTGTAAGCACTGTTGAGCAAGAAAATTTCGATGTTATCGGACTGAGCATACTTTCAGGTTCGCATGACACATTGATTCCAAAAATCCTAACTAGACTGAAAGAAAAGGATCTCGGAGACATCCCAATTGTCGTGGGAGGCATCATTCCTGAAGATGACGCTAGATACCTGCTAAAAGCAGGTATAAGAAAGGTTTATACTCCAAAAGACTTTTCACTTAATGGAATAATGAGGGATATAATTGAAATCGTAAAAGGATCAAGACAGCTCTATTAGACCACCCTTCTTACATTCTCATTATTCTGGAAGCCTTTCAAGAAGATCTAATAGCCAGTTTTTATATTTGAAATTAAAATAACATAATTTGGAAGAGTCGTTTTTATTCCTTAAGGTGGGTTGGTTTACTGTAGTTACCTTCAAGGAACATCTGGGTCGCGGGATCCTCCGCCTTGCCCTCCCGTTTTTCTTCAAACTCTTTCTCCATTTTAGTCCGACTCAGCGGTTCATAGGTGTATGCTATCTTAAAAATGTCACTATTTTGGTCGGCAGTCAAAACTACCTTAACTTTTGGTTGCCGCCAAGTCCAGGTCATAAAATTCAGGACTTTTTCCATACTGGCAGTCTCCCCATAACTATCACTTAAAAATTTATACAACTTATTTGCCATTTCATTCCGACTGGAATAGTCAGCAGATTCAACGATAAGAGTGGAAGTCATCAGTTCGTCATCATAAAACTCAAGCTGGGTCAGAGCCTGAGACTCAGGGATATTTAACGGAATTTCCTCAACTGTACCTTGAATTAATATCATCCTTATGTCTTTTGAATCAACGCTATTCTCTAAGACCTTCTTACCCTTTTCCTCTATAACTTGTATTGCCTGCTTCTTAGAGATCCTAAAATTAAACCCTAGCGCGGAGCCACCATCAACATCGTTTTGTGCTTTCAAAGAAAAAGAAGGCGTAAAGAAAATCAGTACTAAGATTACAAAAGAAGATATTCTATTAAAACTCATTCTTACTCTTATTAACTAGCTTGATTTTGCATGGTTGTCGATAAAAGCTACTATCATAAAACATTATCAAAGTCTGCAGGAAAATCAAGTAAGGGGCACTTTCACTAATAAGGGCGTTTAATTCCCGACATGATATAATTGGACAAAGCAACTTCACGCTATGCTTGGAAATTGGATAAAACGCTATACAAGTCAACTAACGAATGTAAAATAGTAAACGAATACCGAAACATAATCAGAAAACGGGCTTCAAGGAATTGGAGTCTGTTTAAAATATGAAAACTATAATAGGTATCATTGGAGTATCTCAAGCATCAGATGAAGAGTGCAGCGCCGCTCAGGAAGTAGGAGTAGAAATAGCAAAAAGAGACGGAATACTCGTGTGTGGTGGCGTAGGTGGAGTCATGGAAGCCGCTTGCAGAGGCGCAAAATCAGAGCATGGGCTGACCGTAGGGATCATTCCCGGGTTTAGTAGACACGAAGCTAATCCATACATTGATATACCAATTGTCACGGGGATGAGTCATGCAAGAAACATTATTGTTGTTCGCACAAGTAATGCTATAATAGCAATAGGTGGAAGTTACGGAACACTTTCGGAAATAGCTTTTGCATTGAAGATAGGAATTCCTATAATAGGAATTAAAACCTGGGATGTATCATCAGAGATCAAAAAAGTCTCAAATCCCAAAGAAGCCGTGGATATGGCTTTTGATCTTGCTCGCACTTGGGAGTAACGAAGCTTGTACCGGACATCCTAAAGCCTCAGTTCCTGCTCCGATCAGCATTCAGCAATGTGTCAAGGGAAACCACCTGTTTGCAGAAGCGAAAAAAATTCACTACGTTAGAAAGCAAGAAACCCTTTTTCAGATATCAAACATATACGGAATACCTGTTGAAATAATAGCAATCGCAAATGGTATTAAAGACCCGTCCCAGATATCTGTAGGTCAGGCAATTGTTATTCCCGGAAATGTTTATTCAAATATAATATGGCCAGTCACAGGCAATATTTCCTCTTATTATGGTAAAAGGGAAAGTCGCGGGTTTCATACAGGAATCGACATTCTCGCGTCCAAAGGAACACCCATAAGGGCGGTAGCAGATGGATTGGTAATTGCAAGCGGAAAAGGACTTGACGGATTCTCTAAATATGGAAGGATTGTAATCCTCGATCATGGAAACGGCGTAAGAACAATATACGCCCACAATAAAAGGAATGATGTAAGGTCTGGCTCGTGCATAAGAAAAGGTGATGTAATTGGTGAAGTGGGGAACAGTGGAAACGCAACGGGTCCTCATTTACACTTCGAGATACGACAATACGGAAACCCACTTAACCCAATAATCTATCTGCCATAAGGAGACAAAAATTTGGAAGATCTAAAACAATATATCAGAAATGTCCAGGATTATCCGAAGGAGGGCATTATATTTCACGATATAACTCCGCTCCTCCAGAATCCAAAAGCCTTTGGTCAGGCAATAGACACCATGGCTGAAGCACTAATTGATAAAAAAGTTGAATACCTAATCGGTGTCGAAGCGAGGGGTTTTATATTCGCTTCCGCTCTTGCGTATAAACTCGGAATCGGTCTGGTTATTGTCAGGAAGCTCGGCAAACTCCCATTTCAGACCATTAATGCTTCCTACGATCTCGAATACGGAAAGGACATTCTGGAAGTACATAGGGATGCAATATCTGGTGGCAGTAGGGTAGTGCTGGTTGATGATCTCCTGGCTACTGGGGGCACCTCAGCCGCCGTGGGAGAACTAGTAAAAAAGCTCGGCGGTGAAATAGTGGGATATTCATTTCTGGTGGAACTTACAGATCTCAATGGCAGACGAAAACTAAAGCCACAACCCGTATGGTCCGTTCTGCAATTCCAGGCATGAAACCCATAGGATGTTTATTCAATCCATTTGCTAACTTAAACAAGAAGCAAACGAAGAAGCAAATAAGAGACATAGAAACAATCATAGGCAAATATGGATTGATTCGTTCGACCAAGAACAGGGATGAAATACCAGATGTTGTAAGAGAATTTCACAAAAAAGGGATAAAGATCCTTTGTATTAGTGGTGGCGATGGTACAATAAGCTCTGTAATTAGTCAGTACATCAATTACTGTGGAGAGGAAAACACTCCTCTAATAGTGCCGCTTAAAGGTGGGACAATGAATTTTATTTCAGCAGATGCTGGACTATCATTCGATCAAAGGACAGTTTGTCGTAATTTGATTCGACTCATAAGGAACAATGAGCCGCTAACGAGTATAGAACGTGGAGTAATCAAGGTTACCGATCCAAGACTAAATAAACCCTATTACACGTTCACCTGGGCCGATGGCTTCATTTACAGGTTCATGAAGTGGTACTACAGAGAAGGAGGTGGTACCTCGGTTGCAATAAAACTTATGTTGAAGTCATGTATCATCTACCTTAGGAATGAGAACCGTGATCTCTTTAGACAGGAAGATTCCTGCGTTCATATCGATGATAAAACGGTCCCTTTTGCTGACCACCTATTTATGATAGCGGCGACTGTGAACAGGCTAGTGTTTGGGTTCAGAGGATTTTCAGAACAACCAAAAGCAGGGGAAAGATTTAATATATTATATTTAAGGCTCCCCTACCTCAAAAAGGTTTTTTATAAACTACCGATAGGATTTTATTGGGGACTAGATTCCGATAAATCGGGGAATTTCCTAAACCTGTCAGCTCATTCTATTAAAATAGAAGGTAACAGAGGTTATATAATTGATGGGGAAGTTATAGATGCAGAGAAACCAATTGATATAAAACTTGAAATGGGACCAAAAATAAAAATACTCTCATTAAAAGGAAATACCTGACAAGTCTTAAAACCAGAAATTAAGTGACTTACAATAAATTTCCAAACTGTGATGGAAAAGGTTATAGTGAAACTGAAGAAAACAGAGGATAAGTCATACGAAATATTAATTGGTGGGAATATTCTAAAAAATATACCAACAGAATTAAAGAAGATTGGACTGGCGCATTCATATGCAATAATATCAGATTCAAATGTAGCAAATCTACATGGGAAGAAGCTTCTTGATCAATTCGTAAAATCAGGACTCAAAACACATCTCATCTATTTCCCGGCGGGAGAGATCAACAAAAACAGGGGAACCAAAGTTATTTTAGAAAACAAAATGCTAAAACTGGGACTCGCAAGAGATTCAGCAATAATAGCATTAGGGGGAGGCGTAGTTGGCGATGTAGCTGGATTTGTGGCTGCAACCTACAATAGAGGGATCCCTTACATTCAAGTCCCTACTACACTTGTTGCTTGCGTCGATAGCTCCATTGGTGGGAAAACTGGCATCGATACGCCTTATGGTAAAAACTTAATTGGAGCCTTCCATCAGCCCTACGGTGTGTACATCGACGTTGAGACATTGGCCACGCTAGAGAAGAAGGAAATACGTGAAGGCCTTGCAGAGATCATAAAATACGGTGTGATAATTGATGAAAGACTCTTTCGATTAATTGAAAATCAAATTGATCAAATATTTTCTTACAATCCAGAATTACTCATATCAATAATTAAAAGATGCTGTGAAATAAAGGGAAGTATTGTAGAAAGAGACGAAAGAGAATCAAACCTCAGAAAAATACTCAACTTCGGCCACACCGTTGGGCACGCGATTGAGAAAATATACAATTATAAAATGACTCATGGAGAAGCAATATCAATTGGGATGATCATTGAAGGAAAGATAGCACTAAACTTAGGGGTCCTGGACAGGGGCGATTTTGAAAGACTGGTCATTCTCTTAAGGAAAGCCGGACTCCCGACAAGATTATCGAAAAGGCCTGATTTAAGAATGATGATTGATACCATGAAACTCGACAAAAAGGCACGCGATGGAAATATAGAAATGGTCCTACCAAGTAAGATCGGTGAAATGTCGGACTCCGAGGGAAAATTCGGCATTAAAATTGAAGAAGATTTGATATATAATTCGCTTGAGCAAATCTAGCAACAAATTATCTCTCACGTACTGAATCATTCTTCTTAAGATAATGATGAGAATTATTCTTGAAAAATTAGAGAGTGAAAATCTCTGCGGTAAGGTACGGGGAATTTGCTAGTTAAATGTCACTGAAGACGATAATAAACCCCGTACTGGATATATCCGAGTACTGCATTCCCCTAGAAATGCAAGACGTACTCAATAACACTAATGAATTAGCCTTAGAGATTGGGTTTGGATACGGTGATTTTCTGATACAGATGGCAAAAGAAAGACCAGATTTGAATTATGTTGGCATAGAAATTAAACGTAACAGATTCAAAAGGGCAGTTAATGCTTTTCTGAAACAAAAGATCAATAATGTAAAGCTTCTCCATATGGATGCAACAATCGCGCTGCATGAAGTATTTAAGCCAAGTACGTTTATTGATGTTTATATCAATTTCCCGGATCCCTGGCCAAAGGATCGACACAAAAAACACAGGATCATTAATAACTCGTTCCTAGATAAGCTATCAAAAATCATGAAACCGAGAGGATTGTTAGAGATAACCAGTGATCACAGAGATTATATAGAGCATATGCTAACGGTCTTCGATCAAAATAGTGGATTTAAAAACTCGTTCGAATCCCCTGGTTACACAAACACACTCACGAACAGACCTTTAACAAAATACGAAATCGAATATCGAATGGAGGGGCGAGAAATTTTTTACCTGAGCTATGCGAACCAAAACAATTCTTAGGAGAATTACCGATAAATGCGTAAACCAGACCTTTAAGGATAATTTTTCTAAGACAGATATTTTTATTCCCCATTTTGCCAGTAATATAAGAATCACATCATAATGACCATGACTTTCGCCGCATCGCGTTCCAGATAATTTTTCAGTTATTCAAATTCAAATATAAATAATGTAATATTAAATACGGAAAGCTGATTTAATTCGATAGTAATTAACGGACCGGCATATGCCAATAAATCGAAAGGAGGACTTGACAGACGATGCGTTTTACAAACGCTCTTAAACTCTCATCTGTGGTGTTTATTTTAGGCGGTTGCTCTGGTAACCCCCAGGGTGCTGGATACTGGTTTCACATCATCTTTATATTGTTACCATTGATCATTATCGGTGTCCTGCTCCTTAGAAGAATAGAAGGCCTGCATGACTCAGTGTTTACGATGGAAGGTCAACTCAAACGACTCTCAGGTAAGTTAGACAACATAGATGAAAAAATAAAACAGCCTACGGGAAAGAAAGAAGGGTAATTAAACCTGTTTACCAATCAGCACCTTGTGCCGTAGACGATTGTTTTACCGCCTGCTCTTGATATTTTGGAGGCACGGATCCTAGGTCATTTGTGACATGCAATACGCCTTCTTCATCAGTCCACCTGTAGATATTCTCATGTTTACGCGAAGTTGATGGAGGGGGTCGATTGACAATATCCGCTTCAATGAAACTATCTTCTGAGCCTTGATTACTTTTATCAGCATCTTCCTCCGAAATTTGCTCTTTGGGACGATTAACTTCAAGATTACTGGGTCGTTTGGTGGTTGTTCCAAGAGTACCAGCACTATCTCTGTAATCAACATCAGTACTTCCACTCATACTGGAAAGGCCAAATGGATTTAGGCTGTCACGGGGAGCTACGATATAGTCGGGGAAATCGGGTTGACCCTGGAGAACGTCCGGCGTTTGAGATCCGCCACTTGGTGGCTGTGCATTTGGCGATACTATACCTGTTCCACCACTCGTAGATTGAGAAAAGGAATTATTTGGCGTGCAGATAGCAGCAACTATAATAAGCAATGATAAGAATAAGCTTTGTTTAATCATTATCTACCTCCTCGAACTACCGTCACACTTAATTATACACTTTCATATTCCATTCTCAACACCTAGATCTATTACCATTCAAGCTGTAACTCTATTAACACCCTTTAAATATTGACAATAAAGTACGTTCTATGTATTATCAGAATCTATCAAAATTCTTATAACCGATATAATGGCGAGGCAAAAAGGCTATGATTGTGGTAATGAGAAGTGATGCCACCGAGGAGCAAATTGAAAAAGCAATCTCGACGATACACGAACTAGGTTACAGTTCTCATGTCATCCGAGGTATGTTAAGAACTGTTATAGGAGTCATAGGAGATGAAAGAGGGAAGCCGCATCATCTTGAAACCTTGGGTGTTCTAGAAGGGGTAGAAAATGTTGTACCCATACTTCAACCCTATAAACTTGCTAGCAGGGAGTTTAATCCTGAAAACACAGTCGTTACAGTTGGCGATGTTAAGATTGGAAACCAAAAATTACAAGTAATGGCAGGGCCATGCTCGGTAGAGAACGAAGAACAGATTCTTGAAACCGCAAAAGAGGTAAAGAATGCTGGAGCAACAATTCTAAGAGGCGGTGCTTTTAAACCAAGAACATCACCATATACATTTCAGGGTCTTGGAGAAGAGGGATTAAAACTGCTTGCAAAAGCCAGGGAATTGACAGGATTACCAATCGTAACGGAGATTCTTGACTCTGAAGATTTAGAAATTGTAGCAGAGTACAGCGACATGCTCCAAATTGGTGCAAGGAACTCACAAAATTACGCTCTACTCAAACGCGTTGGCAGATCGAACAAACCCATCCTGCTAAAAAGAGGAATGTCTACAACCATAAACGAATTTCTCATGTCCGCAGAATATATCCTTTCCGAAGGTAATCTGAATGTTGTTCTCTGCGAAAGAGGCATACGAACCTTTGAAACAGCCACGAGAAATACTTTCGACCTAAATGCAATACCGGTATTGAAAGAAAAGACTCATCTTCCTGTAATCGCAGATCCAAGCCATGGTACAGGATACTGGCAATATGTAATACCAATGTCACTAGCGGCGATAGCAGCGGGAGCAGACGGTTTATTGATTGAAGTGCATATTAGACCAGAGATTGCCGTCAGCGATGGGGGCCAGTCTTTGAAGCCTGCGAAATTTGCCGTGCTTATGGAAAAAGCGCGTCCTGTGGCGAGGGCTGTCGGTAGAGACTTATAATCTGTTTATATTGATCTCGATAAGGTACCCATTCGGAAATGACATTGATTTAACTTACCACAATATATCATTTCACGAATTTCAGGATTCAATCGATACCTTCCGGCCCTTAATCTTTAACTTTCCCTCTGAAAATAATCTAATTGCTTCAGCATAAATCCTGTGCTCTTCCTCATGGATCCTCTCCAACAGACTATCTTCAGTGTCATTTTCGAATATTGGAACGACGGATTGTGATATAATTGGGCCGGCATCGACTCCTTCATCCACGAAGTGAACCGTGCATCCGGTGTATTTTACACCATATTCGAGTGCCTGCTTAACGCTATTGACTCCGGCGAACGCAGGTAGAAGTGCTGGATGAAGATTCATTATTCTGTTTTTGAACCTACTGACAAAATATGGAGATAGAATTCTCATAAAACCTGCAAGGGCAATGAGGTCAATATTATAAGGCCCAATTGATCTGAGTATTTCCTTTTCATAATCCTCTCTGGAAGAGTACCCCCTATGATCAATCACTAAAGAAGATATCCCATATTTTTTTGCTCTCTCGATTGCGTAAGCATTGGGATTATTACTGAATACCAACGCGATTTCCACCGTTGGAATCTTTGCATCGATGATTGCCTGGAGGTTGGAACCACTTCCTGACACAAAAACTGCAAGGCGGGTCTTAATATTCATAAGTTTTTTCCCTGAATTAAAACTGAGTGAGGTAAAAAAACGAGTAAGCGATCGAGACAACAAAAAAAAGAATCAGGGCAGCTACCTACTTTCCCACACCCGTAAGGAAGCAGTATCATCGGCCTTGAAGAGCTTAGCTTCCGGGTTCGGAATGGGACCGGGCGTTTCCTCTTCAGCATAGCCACCCAGATTCAGCAATAAAATTTAACAAAGAAATCCATAATGTCAATATGGGCCTACAACTGTATTTTGGTCTTCAGGAAGTAGATGAATCACAGACTCTCGCCCGCGTACATAATATCAACCTAATGTAAGCATTCCGTGATACAGGAATTGAGAATAAGAATTAAAGTAGTGAATTTTATAGGGGGGATATACCAGAACTTTAAGACTTTTCCAAATAACTCCTTATTGGAAAAACTCGACCGGCTCGTTTCAATTTCTTGATTGCTTTAACTTCTATCTGTCTGATTCTTTCTCTCGTCACTTTAAACTCCTGACCCACTTCCTCGAGCGTGTGTTCCCTCTCGCCATCTATGCCAAAGCGAAGCCTTACTATGCTTTCCTCCCTTTTACTTAACACGGATGTCAGAGCATTATTCATGATCTGCTTTAATTCCTTCATTTCAAGCACCTGAAGTGGAGAGGCCAAATCTTTGTTTTCGATTAAATCCATAAGTCTACTATCTTCTTCGTCTCCTATCGGAGATTCAAGGGATATTGGATCCTTGGAAATCTTAAGAACCCTCAGTACCTTCTCTAACGGCAGTCCCACCTTCTTCGATATCTCTTCCGCCATCGGCTCTCGCCCGAGCTCCTGAACAAGAGTTCTTGAAATCCTGATGAGCCTATTGATCGTTTCGGTCATATGTACGGGTATTCTTATTATTCTAGATTGATCTGCAAGAGATCTGGTAATCGCTTGCCTTATCCACCATGTTGCATACGTAGAGAATTTGTATCCTCTTTGATATTCAAATTTTTCAACTGCCCTCATGAGCCCAACGTTACCCTCTTGAACTAAATCTAGGAAGGGAAGACCACGATTTATATATCTTCTCGCTATGCTAACAACTAATCTCAAATTTGATTCAATGAGCTTCCTCCTAAATTTATGAGTCCTTCTATCTCCCCGCTCTATGCCACATAAGGCTATTCTAAGATTCTGATTTTGTTCCTGTGCTCCCCTAACCAGATCTTCCATCTTCTTTTTTACCCTCTTTTTCGATTTAGGCCCTTCGGGGATGCCACCTTTGTGAACCTCAATATATCCCTTTTGTACTAGCTCATTTCGGTTGATATACTCCTTTGCGATCGCTAGTATTCTATCCATTTGATTTCGACTGAGATTTATATCCTCTAAATATGAGATTATTTTTTCGTTATTTTTCTTGATCTTATGTTTTCGAGCCCTGTTATGGTTTTTTGGAGATAAATTGATTTCCTTTTTTATCCTTTCGTTCTCTTGACACAAACGTTTTATAGCGTTAATTGACCTCCTTATACCAAAAAGTATCTCTTCCTCTCCTAGATCATCAGTGTAGTCATCAATTGAGCTCGTAACATCTCTTATATTTAGGGTACCTTTCTTGAGTTTATCTCCAAGTTTAATTACTTCATTCAACATTACAGGAGAAACAAGAATAAATTTTGCAATCATTCTTTTTCCTTTTTTTATTTCCTTTGCAATATTGATTTCCTGTTCTCTTGAAAGGAGAGAGTGACCCGCTATTTCATGGAGGTAAAACCTAATCAGATCGTATTCGTTTAAATTTTCACCACCCGTCCTCAGATCAAATCCATTTGTTCGAGAAGCCAATTCTACATCGTATTTTTCTTCATCTTCACATCCGTGCTCGTCTAGATCATCCTCATCAATTTCGTCTTCAGCACACAAATTTAAGAGAGAACTAGTAAGATTCTCTTCTTCATCCTTTATAGGGTATGCAACCCTATTCTTAATCCTCATACATTTCTCCCCTTATTGATTTCTCATGTTCTACTAATTCTCTGCATTCTTTATATTCTTTTATGAGTTGTTTCTCCAGCACATCGTCTTTTGTGTTAGTAGCTTGCTCAATTTCTACCCTGAGATATCTCATCCTGTCTTCGAGCTTCCGTAGCCTAATCTTTCTGATGCAGTCTTCAATCATTTTTCTCGCAGTGTGTTCATCTGTAACATCATCGGACGAGAATATCGCTTCGGATACGATCTCTTGAGTATACGTATTATTGAAATGCAGGAGAACGGATGATACTTCTATAAGATCTCTTTCTAACATTACTCTTAAGACAGACTCAATCTCACTATCACCTAAGAACTGGATAATACTCGTATCCCTCAGGACCTGTAATAGCTGTGGGAACTTTAAAACAATCTTAAGAAGCATTTTTTCATGCGAATTGGGTCTTTCTACCAGGCTAGAGCTTTCCAAAATCTGGGAATGCGTCACATTTTTCATGAATGAAAATAATTCATGTTCCCTGAGCCCAAAAATTTCGGCGGTTTTTTTTATATAATGCGTCTTTTCAATTGAATCTTGCATAATTCCTATCATCTCGATTATTCTCTGAATTGCTTTATTCCTAGTTACATTACCTTCTTTAAATGACCATAGACTTTTTTCAATAAAAAAGTCCATCAAGGAAGTCGCATTATCAACCAAACTTAAGAACTCATCCCCACCACTCTTCGTAGTGAACGAATCAGGATCGTGTTCTTGTGGTAATACTACGATGGAGGGCGTTATTCCTACCTTCAGAAAAACCTCAAGGCCCCTAATAGAAGCATCTTCCCCAGATTTATCCCCGTCAAATACAATCGCTACCTTGTCCGTATACCTCCTAAGCAATAAGGAATGTTCCTGCGTTAATGAAGTTCCCAGGGTAGCAACAACATTTTTTATTCCAGCGGCATAAAGTGAAAGATAATCCATATACCCTTCAACTATAATTGCTTTCTCTGTTCTTCGAATGAAATCTTTAGATTTATCTAGCCCGAAGAAGATACTTCTTTTGTGATAAATTTCAGACTCGGGTGAGTTAATATACTTAGGACTGTCTTCACCATCGATGACACGTCCACCAAAACCAACCACCTTCGAATCTACATCAGCAATAGGGAATATTATTCTATTCCTAAACCTGTCATAGTACCCTTCTCTATTATTTCTCTTAATGACAAGACCATTCTTTTCCGCGATTTCTAAAGGAAATTTCTTCCTTCTTAAGAAATTTTCTAATTTATCCCAACCCCGAGGTGCATAACCCAATTGAAACTCTCTTATGATTTCATCTGAAAATCCTCTCCTCTCCAAATAACTTTTGGCGCCTTTACCCTCTGCGCTTTGAGTCAACATTTCGTGATAGTATTCGCATGCTAATGCATTGACCTTAAGAGATAACCCCCTTCCCGAATTCCTACTGACGGGAAGAGGCCTATTCTCAATTTTAATTTCAGCCTTACTCGCAAGTTCGTCAACTGCTTCCTTAAAAGAGAGATTCTTATACTTCATTACGAAGCCGATTATGTCTCCACCTGCACCACAACCAAAGCAGTGAAATACACCAATATCATCATTTACATGGAAAGATGGGTTCTTATCATCATGGAAAGGACAGAGTCCTACAAAGCCCCTTCCAGCCCTTTTCAGAGAAACATAGGTTTCAACTAGACCTGTAATACTCAGCCTCCCCTTTATCTCTCTTACAAGCGATTCATAGGAATGTTTCGCCATAAAACTCAATAAAAAAATCTCGATTAAAAATCAGCTGATTTGTATGAAGAATGGATGCGAAAAAAAATATTAGGTAAATAATGCGTCAAAGGTAAGTGTTCCCTCCCGGACCTTATCCGTGTACAAAAAAGATTGATACTGACTTGGTTAACCCCTTCTGACCTTTTTCAACAGGCGTTTCTTTGCAGCGTAAGATCTCTTTTTCTTTCTCTCACTGGGCTTCTCATAATATTCGCGTTTTCTAGCCTCAGACAACACACCCCCCTTCTCCACCTGCTTTTTGAACCTTCTTAGCGCACTATCTATGCTCTCGTTATTTCCAACTGCAATCCCGGGCATAAAAACCCCTCCTCGAACCTACCAGAGTTTATTCTACAAGCTAAAACATTAAAATCAGATTGTCAAGTGTAATGAGATATCATATTGCCAAATAAACCGATATCAATTGATTGATGACAAAGTTTGCTTTACAATTCTTCCTTCTTCGGGTAATTCCCAACCTTACTGCGATTTTTCAGAATCAAATCATCAATGTTTTCTGTGCCATCGGAATTACGAACATCATCTTCCTCAGGATCCTTACGATGCTCTTCTAACCTGGCTGTCCATGAGTCCCGTTTTTTCCTAATGTCGTCTATAAGTCCCATAATAAACTCCGTCAAAAGGAATTAATTTGAATTAGGTCATTCTACACAAGAACTTCCATCTTACACTCAATTTAGTAAAGACGATACTTTAGTGACCTCAACATCGCCTTTTATTTTCGGGAGCATATAAGTTAGAGCCTTCACAGTCTCCGGATAGGGATGACAGATACCAACCGCATATCCCTTTTTTTTTGAGATATCCACGAGCCTTAGAATCTGCGAATTCACATAACTCTCATCCCGAGAAACCTGGTCTAAAAAGACATCTCTCATTGCAGTTTTCATTCCCAAGGTCTTTGCAATTTCGAAACCCTTGGAATCTGCGCTTGTTTTGCTGTCGATAAAAAAAAGACCCTTCGTATTCAACTCCCTAAGGACTATCTCCATTAGTTCCGGATTCTCAGTAAATTTTGAACCCATATGATTATTTACACCCGTTACATAGGGAACTGCCGAAATAGTATCGTCAAGCTTTTTTATAATCTCCTTCTCCGGCAAATTCTCCAATAATACTCCGTCACCTGCATCATTCCCGACATACCCGGAAACGCTTTTCGGTTCCATTGGTAAATGAAGCATTACATCCCATCCCCTTTGCTTTGCCTTCTCGGCAGCATATCGGGAATATGGCAGGTATGGAAGAATCGCAAGATTAATTGGAAACTCCATTTCCAAAAGTCTATCAACAGAGTCCTTATTAAATCCTATGTCATCAACTATAATCACTACCTTTGGCTTCTCTTGATCCGCCGCGGGCAAATTTAATCTTTCTTCTTTACCAATTGAGGCATGCTTCGATTCTTCCTTTTTGATATCATGTGTATCCTGATCCCCTATAATTTGATGCGATGCTCCCCCAGTATCTCCCCTATGCAGATCGAAACGAATCCTATACAAGAGAGAATTGTTGAACTCAATTTCAGAAATAACATAATCCTTGCCCCTTTTAAACTTCTGCTTGAAGTTCTTATCGGAAATAGAATCTCCAAAAATCGATTCGACATCTTTATCGGACACTCCTTCGGGAAGGTTAACCCTCATCTCACTGAGGTTCCATTCGATGCCGCCCTTGCCCTTCTTAGGTATCTTTTTCGAGGAGACCAAATCCCTAGAGACCCCTAATCTGAAAAAACCCACAGAGAGATCTCTAGCTAGCTCTTTTTTAATATTCGAATAATCAGAAGACGATAATTTTTCTTGCGGGAGCTGAATAGAAAGTCTATTCCCAATCAGGCGCACACCATAAATACCAAATAAAAGGAATACTATTATCGCAAAGATTGAAATTACTGACCTACGTGCATTCGAGAACTTGCTTCGACGTTTACCGCTTTTTCTCCTTGATCCCTTTTGTTTTCTCGTCAAAAAGGAAAGTCTCCTAACCCCTAGGAACAGTATTACTTACATCCGATAATTTTAAAATCTCAACTGCCCTTTTAATTTGTACGTCAGCATGTTCATCATCTTCAACAATGATATCAGGCGTTACACCAACATCGCTGATTGATCGTCCACTTGGGGCATAAAATTTCGCAGTTGTGAGCTTGAGCCCTGAACCATCATCGAGTTGAATGATTGTTTGTACAGAACCCTTTCCGAATGTTTTAGACCCGACAATTGTCGCTCTATTGCTATCCTGTAGTGCCTCTGCAACTACCTCAGATGCACTTGCACTACCCTTATTTACTAGAACAACCAGTGAAAGATCCCGTTTTGATTCTCCTTTTGTCGCATAGTATTCCTTAGACTGATCCGATGTTCTTCCCCTCACACTAACAATCAGTCCCTTATCAATGAACTCATCCGTTATCTTTATGGCCTCATCAAGCAAACCGCCTGGATTGTTTCTCAAATCCAACACGAGCCCACGAAGACTCCCTCCATTGTCGAGTTCTAATTTTGACAATGCATCCGTTAATTCATCGGACACATTTTCCTGAAACTGAGAAACCTTGATATATCCGATTCCGTCATCCAATAATTTATACCTAACACTCTTAATATGAATAACATCTCTAGTTAAGGTAATATCTCTAGACCCCTCGCCCTCTCTCGTAAGAGTAATCGTCACATTGCTACCCTTTGGCCCCCTAAGCAATTTCACAGCATCATAAACTACCATGCCCCGGGTTGATTTACCATCTATTTCAGTTATTAAGTCTCCAGGTTTAACTCCAGCGATGTCGGCAGGCGAACCTTCTATGGGCGATATAACCTTTAGCACTCCATTTTCTACGGCTACCTCCATCCCTACTCCTCCAAACTCGCCTGAGGTACCTATCTCTAGCTCTTTGTAACGCTCAGGGGAAAGATATGCAGAGTATGGATCAAGGGTCTTTAGCATTCCCTCGATTGCATTGTTAGTAAGTTCCTCTGAGTCGACTTTATCAACATAATTTCTCTCTATCAGATCTAGAACCTTTGTGAAGTTAGACAGTCCCTTATAAACACCTTCATCTTCCGGCGACGCACTTACGGGTGAAATAAGGACGAATAGCAAAATGATCGATAATAATCTCTTCATGATATTAATTTATCAACTTAATTTTATAAGCCATCAACCCACCGACTTCCTTTTAGAATTATACGCCAAAAGTTCATGAACAGCCAGGACTATATTCTTAGAATCGAGTCCAAAATACTCGAGGAGCTCGAGACCGTTACCGGAAGTACCAAATCTGTCTCTCATTCCAATTCTTTTCATAGGCGTTGGCGCGTGCTCACCGAGAACTTCTGCTACCGCTCCTCCCAACCCTCCGATTATATTGTGATCCTCAGCCGTCACAACAGCGCCAGTCTCGCCTGCAAGTTCCATTATAGTTTCGATGTCGATAGGTTTTATTGACGAAACATTCACCACAAAAGCGTTTATCCCTTCTTTCTTTAAGAATTCCGCAGCCTCAAGTGCTTTCGACACCATTATCCCGGTTGCAAAAATAGCAACATGTTTTCCCTCCCTAAGAATCGGGGCCTTCCCAATCTCAAACTCGTATGTATCTTTAAAGATTGTTGGAAACTTGGCCCTGGCAAGTCTAACATAGGTTGGACCTTTTTTATCGATAATGGTTCTGATTACCTTCACTGTTTCAACGGCATCTGCAGGCACAATAACAGTCATATTCGGTAACACCCTCATTAGGGCAATATCCTCGAGTGCTTGATGCGTAGCCCCATCTTCACCAACCGTCAAACCAGCATGTGTTGCGACGATCTTCACATTCAAGTTTGGGAATGCGATTGATTGTCTAATATGTTCCCAAGCACGTCCTGTGGCAAAAACGGCAAAAGTACTAGCAAAGGGTATCTTGCCCGCAAGTGCAAAACCGGCTGCCGTTGCCATCATATCTTGCTCGGATACCCCCATCGTAAAAAACCTGCCGGGGAATTCATTACCAAATAAATTAGTCTTGGTCGAAACGGTTAGATCAGCATCAAGAACAACTAGATCCCGGTAGCTCTTCCCAAGATCAACCAGTGTTCTACCATATGCCTCCCTGATATAGGCATTATCCTTAATTTCATTAAGCACAAAATCACTTAGTTCCGATCGGCTCATGCAGCCTCCCCTAATTCTTTTAGGGCTATATTGAGTTCTTCATCGCTTGGGGCAACGCCATGATATTGCCCCTTGTTTTCGAATATTGAAATACCTTTACCTTTAACAGTGTTAGCAATTATCACAAATGGTTTGCCCTTTACACTTTTCGACCTATCAAGCGCATTGAGGATACTCTTGATGTCATGCCCATCTTTGAGCTCCTCAACCTCCCAACCAAAAGCCCTCCATTTGTCCGGTACGGGCTCTATATCTTTAATTTTATCCATAGCACCATCATTCTGAAACCTGTTTCTATCTACCAGTGCACATAAATTGTCGAGCCTTCGATAAGATGAACTGGTAATCGCTTCCCAAGTCGCCCCCTCCTGCAGCTCCCCATCACTTAGAAGTACGTACACTCTTATATCTCTATCGTCAATTTTTGCTGCTAAGGCTATACCGTTCGCCGCCGATAGACCATGTCCAAGAGAGCCCGTTGTTGCCTCGATCCCAATACTAAGGTCGTATTCGGGATGACCCTGCAGACGACTTCCAGGCTTTCTTAGGGTCATCAGCTCTTCTCGGGGGAAATAACCCGCATTAGCAAGGACTGCATAAAGTGCGGGTACCCCATGTCCTTTAGAAAGAATAAACCTGTCTCTATTACTCCACCTAGGATTATTTGGATCGTGCCTCATGTGGGCGAAATAAAGAGAAACTAGAATCTCTACGGAAGATAGTGAACCGCCTGTGTGTCCAGACTTTGCTTTATGAAGTGCTCTCAGGATATCAATTCTTACCCTTCTGGCAATTTCCTTAAGTGCAACAGGATCACTTGTTTTTTCCAACATTATATCAGTCCCCTTTAACCCTTCTCAGACCCGTTTTAAATTTTTGTCAAATTAAGAGTTGCGATTAAAATTTAAGTATAATATAAACTTACATCTAAAGTTGTCAAACACACCAAGATTAGAGGTCGATTACTATACGATTCCTGACCTTACTTTCTTGAACTAACAATCAGAATAAGCTATTTTTATTCTCCGCTGGCACAGGTATTACCAAAATGAGAAGGCTGATCTTAGCAATTATAGATAAATTAATTGAAACTTATAATTACAGTGTGTTACAAATCTCAAAAGACTGGTTCATTCCGCTCAGGTTACTATATATTGGTGCGGCGATCATAGTTTATATTTTTTCTATCCTCGTAATCATAGCTGTCGTGTTGATAGTTGTTTTAATCGTAATTCCATTATCGCTGTTTACAGAGAGAGAACCCAGAACAAACCGATAGGAACTTCTTTGAATTTAGTAATCCCAGGCGTTCTTTATTAGACTAATAATTAGACGTTAATATAAATTTAATTATGAGAAAAAAACTCGAGTCCCATATAGATAAGGCAAATATCCCAGCACATATAGCGATAATAATGGACGGGAACGGTAGATGGGCTAACAGAAAGGGAATTGATCGAATTAGCGGCCACAGGGAAGGTATGAAATCTGTCCGATCGGTAGTCAAAGCTGCAAATGAATTAGGAATAAGATTGGTGACTCTATATGCGTTTTCAGAACAGAATTGGAAAAGACCTAAAGTTGAAGTCGACGCACTGATGGAACTTTTAAAACGATACCTTCTCAGAGAACGAAAGACGCTTGTTAAGAACGGAATTAGGTTAAATGCGATTGGACGATTATGGGAACTCCCCAAAGATGTATTTCTGGTTTTAATGGAAACAATAGAGATGACAAAAGAATGCAATTCTCTAATCTTAACACTTGCCTTAAGTTATGGAGGCAGAGAGGAAATCGTTGACGCGGTTAAAGAAATTATTTCCAGACGGAATATACTACCAGAGGATATAAATGAACAAAGCTTTTCCACCTATCTATACACAGTTGATCTTCCTGAGCCCGATCTTCTCATTAGAACAAGCGGCGAGTTTAGGCTTTCTAACTTTCTTCTGTGGCAGCTTGCATATACCGAAATATATTTTACTAAGACTCTGTGGCCTGATTTTAGAAAAAAACACCTGATAAAAGCCCTATTAAACTATCAAAGTCGAGAAAGAAGATTCGGACTCACTAGCAACCAAACTGGAAAAAGGAAAGTCCCGTGAAAAACATATCAATCCTCGGTTCCACAGGCTCCATAGGCCGCCAAACACTAGAAGTCATATCAAGGTTTCCTGACAAATTTCGCGTCTTGGGACTAGCAGCGGGTAAGAATACATCCCTGCTTACGGAACAAATCCGCATTTTTAAACCCAAAGTAGTATCTGTCAAGGACAAGAATGAAGCAATTCGACTATCTAGAAAATTTCGTAATGAGTCGGTTGAATTTTATTACAGCGATTCTGGTGCTGAAACTATCGCAACACATCCACAAGTCGATCTAGTAGTCTCAGCCATGGTGGGGTCGTCCGGTCTTAAACCTACTCTAGCAGCGGTAGAATCATCAAAGAACATCGCACTTGCCAATAAAGAAGTGCTCGTAATGGCAGGAGGCTTATTAACAAAAAAGGCTGAGAGCAAAGGCGTCAAAATATTGCCTGTAGATAGTGAACACAGTGCGATATTCCAGGTATTAGACAGAACAAATAAGGAGCACGTGAAGAGAATCATTCTGACAGCATCAGGAGGACCATTACGTAAAACTCCCAAAAAATATTTCAAAGATGTAACTCTTGAAAAGGCGCTGAATCACCCTACATGGAGAATGGGAAAGAAAATAACAATTGACTCGGCAACACTCATGAATAAGGGGTTTGAAGTAATTGAGGCTAAATGGCTCTTCGAAATCGAGCCTTCTAAGATCTCAGTATGGATTCATCCCCAGAGCATAGTTCACTCCATGGTAGAATACATCGATGGCTCGATAATAGCTCAATTGAGCTCGCCAGATATGAAGATTCCAATTTCATATGCCCTGTCCTACCCTGAAAGAATGCATATAAATGGCGAAGAAATATCACCAACCAACTTTAAGAAACTGACATTCGAGGATGTGAAATCCGACAAGTTTCCGGCACTCCAATTAGCCTATGAAGCCATAGAGGAGGGCGGCACGATGCCAGCTGTATTAAATGCGGCAAATGAAGTCGCGGTTGAATCTTTTCTCAATAATGAGTTAAAATTTATTGATATACTAAACATCGTAAAGCGTGTAATGTCTCTCCATACAAAACTTCCCGGCGATGACATCGATCAGATTCTTGAAGCTGACAACTGGGCAAGGATGACGGCATTATCACAAATTAGAAGAAAGGGAGAAAACAATAAATGACATTATTAGCGTTCATCTTTGTAATAGGAATTTTGGTATTCATACATGAACTCGGGCATTTTCTTGTAGCAAAATGGAAGGGAGTCAGGGTAGAAAAATTCTCGTTGGGTTTTGGCAAAAAACTACTGGGTTTCAGGGCTGGTGAAACTGAGTACCTTATTTCACTGCTACCACTCGGAGGTTATGTAAAGCTGTATGGAGAAGGAGGAGAGGGAAATCACATCATTGAAGATGTGATACCGAACTCGAAAGCCGATAAAATAGGGTTCAAACCGGGCGATAAAATACTAAAAATTGATGATATCGATTTGGCCTCTTTTCCCACTTGGAAAGAACTGGAAAACACTTTGAGGACTAATAATGAAAAGGAATATATAGTCGAAATTGAGAGGCAGGACGAGAAAATAAAGATAAATTCCAAGGCCGAGAGCTTGGATGGTCTAAGAGTGTTTTCAGAAAAAGAGTATCCTAGGAGCTTTTCCAATAAATCGATAATCAGCAGATTAATGATTGTTGTTGCCGGTCCGTTCATGAACTTCCTTCTACCTTTTCTGTTTCTGCCAATTGTTTTTTTAATCGGTATCAGTGTTCCTGCCTACCTCGAGAGCTCACCAGTCGTTGGATATGTTGAGCCTAATTCTGCTGCGAGTAAAGCGGGTTTCGAGAAGGGCGATGTTGTAAAAGAGGTAAATGGGAAGGCAATAGAAACATGGAGAGATCTGAACATAACATTCCAATCAAACCCTGATATCCCACTAAATGTCGCCGTCAATAGAAACGGGACTACGAAATCGATTGAATTCAAATCCTCACCGTCATCTCAGGGGGTAGTCGAAGTTGGTATTTCAGAACCACTTGAAGCCAAAATCGGAGAAGTACTAGAGGGCAGCCCAGCTTCACAAAGTGGAGCATTACAAAAAGGAGACCAAATACTGGCTGTAAACGGTAACAAAATCACAGATTGGTATCAGATGTCTTCTATAATCAGAGATAGCGGAGACAAAGAGGTTACGCTTCTTGTTAAAAGGGGTGATAAACAGTTCAACGTGAGTCTCATCCCTAAAATCATAGAGGGGGGCACTTATCCCGCAATCGGAATCACTCCCGAACGCGAGCAGATCCTTAAGAAGTACGGGTTTATTGATGCGATCATCGAAGGGATAAAAGAAGCGGCAAAACTTATATTTGAGGTTACTGTCCTTTTATTTTCCTTTCTTTACAAGCTTATCACCGGAAAAATATCCTTGGGAACCGCAGGCAAGAGTCTAGCAGGACCACTTCTCATAGCTAAGGTCTCGGGATCTGCTGCAGAAAGTGGCCTAGCATCACTCATGCAATTCACCGCATTTATAAGTATTAACCTTGCCATTATAAATCTGTTTCCTATACCAATGCTTGACGGAGGGCATGTTCTATATCTAGCAATCGAGTCAATAAAGAGAAAACCCCTGAGTCAGAGGACCCTTGAAATAAGTCAACGTATTGGATTTACCCTTTTAATTTTCATAATGTTTGTAGCAATATTTAATGATATAACCAGGCTAAAGGGCTCAATTATTGAATCACTAAGCCGAGTACTTGAAGCGTTTCGTTAAGCGTTAGCATTTTTGAGTATTGTCCAGATAACTGTATTGAAGCATAAAAATGACTCATCATAGATTGGCCTCTGTTACAGAATTGCCTTACTCATATCTCTCTAATATATTCAAGGTCTTCAACATCAAAAGGACTGACCGAGTATCTACTCGTCCAACAAAAGAAGGGATATTGTTTCTTGCCCTCTCCATATTTGTAGGCGTTGCCGCCCTAAATACTGGCAACAACCTACTCTATTTAATTTTCGGCATGATGCTCAGCTTCATCGCCATATCCGGTTTTATGTCTATGATAAATCTATCCAGAATCGATGTTCAATCTGTAACCCCTCAGAACATTTTTGCCCTGACACCAATATCCTTTAAATTTTTTGTCACAAATAAGAAAACTTTATTGCCTTCTTATTCCATAACGGTTGAAGTCGAAAGAGAAAAGGGCTTCATACCCTATCTACCCGCTAAGCATACAAAAAAAGCGAACATGAGGTGTTTCTTCAAGCACAGAGGTTGGAACGAAATTCCCGACATATACATTTCAACAAGCTTCCCATTTGGATTCTTCAGGAAGAGAGTCTTAACAAAAACTGTCAAAGAAGAAGCTCTCGTATATCCTAAGATTGAAAAATTTGATATTGAAGAATCTATATTCGATCAATGGTATGATGAAAAACAATCCGTTAAAAGTGGATTAGGAAGTGACATAAGATCCATCAGAACATACCAATACGGGGATAACCCTAAATTAATTCACTGGAAATCCTCAGCGAAGATTGGCGAATTAATGATCAGAGAGCTGCATGATGATGAATCGAAAAGCGCGCTAATTGAATTCAATCCGTCCGATGATAAAACAAAACTTGAAATTCAGATTACCAGAGCAGCCTCTTTATTACTAGAATTAGTTAAACACGAATATGAAGTCGAATTTATAGCTCCAAACATAAAATTCTCAAGCTCTGAGATTAGAATATCTCCAAGACCGGTTTTGAGATACCTCGCCCTTTACAATGTTGTACAACGTTCTCACGCCTGACCCCGTTATGTCAGAGTCTCCCCTGGTTTAAGCTCGATAATCTCGATGTCTCTAATGTCCTTCGTTAGCTCCCTAAGCTCCGCAGGGGTCCCCGTTAAAATAGGGAATGTAGCGTAGTGAATAGGGATTACATACCTGGGCGAAAGGAAACGACAGGCATAGGATGCTTCGACCGGCGACATTGTGAACCAATCCCCAATTGGCAACATAACCAGTTCCGGGTTGTATATTTCAGCGATCAACTTCATGTCGCTGAAAATACAAGTGTCTCCAGCGTGATAAATCTTAAACCCATTCTCAAATTCAATTACGTATCCCGCAGGCTCCCCGGCATAGATGAGATTGCCATGTTCGTCCACTATTCCACTGCTGTGCTGGGCGTGGGTCATTGTAAATTTAATCCCGTCAACCGTTTGAGTGCCGCCCTTATTCATTCCAGAACAGTTTTCTACACCCTTGGACTCCATCCAGTGGCCGATTTCCCAGATTGCCACCACAGTTGGTTTATGCTCCTTTGCTATTCCCACTGCGTCGCTCATATGGTCAAAGTGACCGTGTGTGATTGCCATTATGTCCAGCCTGTCAAATTTCTTAAGACCCTCCGGACAAGCAGGGTTCCCCTGTACCCACGGATCGATCAATATGATCTTCCCCTTTGAGGACCTTATTTTGAACGTAGAATGACCCAAGTAAGTAATTTCAACATCTCGGTTTAACTTTTTCATTTTCATATCTCCACGGATAAATTTGATATTAGAGTATTAAAATTATCCACATTGAATGAGACAATGCAACTGTAGTCAAAAATATTTCAGATAGTAAATAACCCCGTGGCAGATCCTCGGGGCATTAAAAGATTAAAAACTAGCTGCTTGTTGTAACGCTTATGATCATACACCACATTTTTAGTTTTTTTAACTTGGCTAATACTGAAATTCTAAAATCGCTATTGCCCGCAGGACAACCTGTTTTCATCCCCGTGGTAAAACCACGGGGTATTCAACAGGTATGTTAATAAAATTCATGTTAGACTTAACAACATTGAAATATAAAATTATAGATCATACAGCCGACATATGCGTTAGGGTCTTCGGGAACTCACTCGAGGAAATTTTCATTAGTTCCGCCAAAGCCATGATGGAAATAATCACCGATCTAGAAAAAGTGATTCCGTCCAAGGAAATTTCAATAAGGGCCCAGGGAGAAAATTATGAAGAACTCTTGGTTAAGTGGCTTCAAGAGATTCTTTATCTTCACGAGGTAAAGAAAATGGTCTTCAAAGATTTCGAAATTAAGATAGAAAATGCGACCAGGGCAGTCGGAAAAGCATACGGTGAAAAGATAGCTCTTGATAGGCACGAATTCTTTTCTAATATTAAAGCAGTTACTTATCACAATTTGAAAATTATTTCTTCAAAGGATAAATATAGGGTAGACATTGTTTTTGATATATAGTGAAAGAGATGGTCCGTTGAAATTAATTTATCAAAAACCACAGATTTAGTTCAGACATTGAATCAATATCTCCGAACCAAGACCATATCAGTAGAATAATATGACAGTCAACTAAATTTTCCTAACGGGATGACAGCCTATGATTGATCCTAAAATTTTGGAAGAAAATATAGAATTCGTTAAGACAAAATTGTCCGAAAGAGGCCAAGATATAGACTTTGATATGATCGCCACGATTGATGAAGAGAGAAGAAGGGTTATCGGGGAAGTGGAAGAACTTGAGCATCAAAGAAATATCGGTTCAAAAAAGGTAGGAGAACTAAAGAGACAAGGTAGCAATGAAGAGGCAGCCGAAATTCAGAGTAGGTTAAAAGATATCTCTGAAAATATTAAAGAGCTAAACACAAAAAGAACCCAGATTGAAAATGATTTCAAACTGCTATTATTGAATATTCCCAACATTCCCCATAAATCCGTACCTATTGGTAATGACGAATCGGATAACCTGGAGATTAAACTTTGGGGGAAACCAAGAGAATTCGATTTTGTATTTAAAGATCATGTAACAATCGGTAAGAATCTGGATGTACTTGATTTAGAAAGGGCAGCAAAAATTACAGGTTCGGGATTCGCCCTCTATAAGGGTCTCGGAGCGAGGATGGAGCGAGCACTCATAAACTTTATGATTGAGGAACATACTAACAAACATGGTTACACAGAAGTTCTTCCACCTTTCATGGCAAATCGTGATAGCTTTGTAGGAACTGGCAATCTGCCAAAGTTTGAATACGAACTTTTTAAAATCGATGATATGGACATGTATCTGATTCCAACCGCAGAGGTCCCGGTTACAAATATCCACAGGGAAGAAATCCTTCTAGAGCAAGAGCTTCCAAAAAAATATGTTGCCTATACACCTTGTTTCAGAAAGGAAGCGGGCTCGTATGGAAAAGACGTGCATGGTATCATGAGACAACATCAGTTTAACAAGGTCGAACTCGTAAAATTTGTCCTTCCAGAAAGCTCCTATGATGAACTTGAAACCCTAACAAATGATGCAGCCCGTATCCTGGAGCTCCTTGAGCTACCGTACAGGGTAGTAGTCCTGTGCACAGGGGATATGGGATTCTCGTCTGCAAAAACATACGATCTAGAAGTGTGGGTTCCGAGCGAAAATAAATATAGAGAGATCTCCTCCTGTAGTAACTTTGAAGACTTCCAAGCAAGGAGGGCAAATATTAGATACCGCACAAGCTCGGGTGGTAAACCTAAGTTTGTTCACACCCTAAACGGTTCAGGACTTGCAATAGGTAGAACTGTTATTGCTATACTGGAAAACTATCAAAAAAGCGATGGATCCGTGCAAATACCAAAGCTACTGGTTCCCTATATGGGTGGCGTTAAGACAATTCCCCCCCCTAGTTGATTTCCGGATCTTGCATCGTGTATCCTGCATCGTGCATCATGTATCTTGCATCCTGCATTCTGTATCTTGTATTTTATATAAGATAAATATTCAATTTAGTTACCTATGAAATCTTCACGCACAGATTTCGACGTCATAATAGTAGGTGCTGGACCGGCAGGGGGAATGTGTGCTTATGAACTGTCAAAAAATGACATCAGTGTGCTTATAATCGAAAACGAAAGGCTTCCCCGATATAAGACCTGCGCAGGCGGTCTGACAAAGAAGGCCTACGAGATCCTCCCGAAGGATTTCCTGAACTTGGTTGAAAACGACACATACAGAGTAAATCTAACACTTAATCACAGATGGGGTTTTTCAAAAAATACATCATTCCCAATAGTAAAGATGGTAATGAGAGATAAATTGGACTATTTCCTCATAAAAAAAGCAGAAGATTACGGAGCTCGTATATTTGATAAAACACGGATCGTGTCTTTGGCGGAGTTACCAGACTGCGTTCATATAAGCACCGAAATGGGAAACTTTAAATCAAAGGTCATTGTAGGAGCAGATGGCATAACCGGATGTGTGGCACGTTTTCTTGGTTTGAGAAAAAACCCAGTGTGCGGAATCGCAATAGAAGGTGAAATAATTCCAAGATACGATTTATCGCAATTAAAAGGATTTAATGGTTCCCTCGACCTTGATTTCAATGTGATCCCTAAGGGCTATGGCTGGATTTTCCCCAAGAAGGAACATTTATCAGTCGGAGTATTCACCACACTGCCAAAGATGAAAGATATCAAACAGTATCTTTCGTCATATCTCAGCCAAAAGGGACTTGCTAATGGTTATCAAACTGCATCACTCAAGGGACATCAAATTCCCATTGGAGGCAAGAAACAAGAAATACTTAACTCGAAGAGAGGATTACTTATAGGGGATGCGGCAGGACTAGCCGACCCGATAACAGGCGAAGGCATATATTTTGCGCTCAGGAGCGGTCAAATAGCAGCAGACGTAATATGCAACTTCGCCCGTAATTGCAACCTAACCTTAGATGAATACACAAAAAAAGTAAACTCAGAAATCATTGACGATTTTAGATACGCAGGTTACCTATCAATTTTACTCTATAATTTGAGCTTCTTTTCATACAACTTGGCAAGAATGATAGAAGGGATAAATGAGAGCTTCGTGAAAGTTATAACCGGAGAAAAAACATATAAAGATCTATTCAAGTAACCGATGAATAAGTAATTTAAGTATGTCAATAAGCAACATTTAATGCTAAGTGAATCTCACTACAGCAAGCTGCAAAGTATAAGAGCATAAACAGACAATCTCTTCCGTCATTGCTGTAGATGTTAAATATTTCCTGGACAAGCTTTTTTGCATTTTTATTAATATTTTCATTTTAATTGGCCTTCCAAAAATTGCGTTAAGAAAATCAGAAACGAAGACGTTAAGAAAAAATTGCGGGTTGTGCTTGAATTCAAATTTTTTAGTTGTTATGTCATCCCCGAGGACTTTTGTCGGGGATCCAGAAACAAAGACATAGATTTCCGCTAACAATCCGCGGGAATGACCGGAGGGGGGTGGGTTTAGCAATGAAACAGGACGGCAGGATAGCGTGTAATCGCAGCAAAAGCCCTGTAGAAAGCCACAGGGAATCTGCTGATAAAAGAAATCAATCAGACATTGTTTATAAAATACAGGAAGTTCAAGAATGGTTTTAGAAAGTGCGGTTTGTTGAGTTAAGATTCGACGAGTAGCCGTTATTTTAGTCTCTATTTAAAATCAAAATTCGGCCCCTTTGGTCTTGTCCTTCTCAAGCTTCTGAGAAATACTTAGAAAAATTGGAGCCAATACTATACAAATAGCGAATACTATTAGACTGTTATAGGCGAGACGTACTTCCGTTTCACTTACGCTCGAGAAAAAATGACGGAGCAAGGCTAAAACCACGAAAAATGCCGAAACCGCAGATATAAAAATCGATATCGTAAAAAGGTAAGAAAATAGCCTAACCAAATTTGTTCTCCTTCAAGCTATATACCTATACTTAAATCAACTTCCTAACTATGTGTTAATAAAATCCCTGTGGCAAATCGATAAAGCTTTTAGCAAACGACACGAAATTAGCACAAGTCAAACCTTAACACAAGCATGTCTGTCTATTTTAACATTATACAATATGATATCTAAGATATGAATGATCAGTCAACAATAATATGAATCTATTAATAAAGTTGAAACTAACTTTATTCGGATAGTTTCTATCATAAAACATCAGAGCATTTAAGTAATAAAAGACCGGAATCGATTTATATGGGAAATACATCTAGAAATTCACAAACGTAAGTTTACTGAAATCATATAATTATTTGGAAAGGTGCACAAATAAGACAGAGAATGGTCAATGCTAAAAATACTTCAATTAGAACTGCATGATCTCTTTCTCTTTTTTCTCCAATGCCTTATTTATCTTATCGATAAAGTCATCTGTAAGTTCTTGACTCTTCGTCAGATTTCTCTTAACTTCATCCTCGGGGATTTTTTTCTCTTTCTCTGCTTCTTTAACTTCACTATTCGTATCTTTTCTAATCTGTCTTATCGAAACCCTGTACTCCTCGGCCAATCTACCCACATATTTGACAAGTTCCTTTCTTCTCTCCTCGGTGAGAACTGGAATGTTTATTCTTATCACCTTTCCATCATTAGCCGGATTAATACCAAGATCTGACTGCATTATGGCTTTTTCTATAGCAGAGAGCGCACTAATATCCCATGGTTGGATCAATATAGTTCTGGTCTCCGGAACAGTAATTGTAGCAAGTTGATTAAGGGGGGTAAGCGTTCCATAATAATCAACGCGTATGTGATCAACCAGAGAAGTGGTCGCCCTGCCTGTCCTTATCTTCGTAAGTTCCGATTCAAATACACTGAGTGATTTATACATCCTATTCTTCGAGTTTTCGATAATAACGTTTAGGGCCTTTTCATCACTCATTGTCTGAGCTCCTCACAATTGTGCCAACACTCTCCCCCATAACAATTTTTTTCACGTTCCCATAGTCAAAGAAATTAAACACAACTATAGGAATATTCCCCTGCATGCAAAGAGATATAGCAGTGGCATCCATCACCTTCAACTCTTTTTTCAATACATCCATGTAACTTAGATGTTCAAATTTCAAAGCATCATTATATTTTATTGGATCCTTGTCATATACACCATCTACCTTAGTCGCCTTAAGTATTACTTCTGCCCCAATTTCAAGCGCTCGCAGTGTTGCAGCCGTATCGGTAGTGAAAAAGGGATTCCCAGTCCCTCCCGCAAAAATCACGACCCTCCCCTTCTCGAGATGTCTAATTGCCCTTCTTCTGATATAGGACTCTGCGACCCTATAGATTTCAAGAGCGGTCTGTACCCGAGTTAATATACCTTTTCTCTCTAGAGAGTCCTGAAGGGCAAGTGCATTTATCACCGTAGCTAGCATACCCATATAATCGGCCGTGGACCTGTCCATTCCAGCCGCTGCAGCAGCAATCCCTCGAAATATATTGCCCCCCCCAATTACGATTGCTATCTGTACACCAAGCTCGTGGACCTCTTTAATCTCTTGCGAAATACTGTTTAGGATATCAAGACTGATCCCGAATTTTTCCTTAGCCTGAAGAGCTTCTCCACTCAACTTCAGAAGCAGTTTCTTATATTTCGGCTTTGAAACTGTTTTCGGTGGATTCATGATAACCTAATCATCAATCGGTTCTCCCAACTGGTACCTGATAAATCTCCTTATCACTATGTTTTCCCCAACCTTTGCAACCAAGGATTTTAAAAGATCAGAAATCTTAATCTTAGGATCCCTTATATACGTTTGATCTAGTAGGCAATTTTCCTCGAAGTATTTCACAATCTTACCCTCAACTATCTTTTCCGCTACATTCCCAGATTTCCCAGAATCTATGACCTGGGCCTTTATCAGTTCCTTTTCACGAAGTAATACCGCCTCGGGAACGTCTTCTCTACTTATGTAGCTAGGGTTGGATGCCGCAACCTGCATAGCAATCTCCTTAGCAAAATTTTGGAACTCCTCGTTTCTTGCAACAAAGTCTGTCTCACAGTTAATCTCGGCCATGACTCCGATTTTTCCTCCAGCATGAATGTAGGAAGCAACAATACCTTCGGGGGTTTCCCTGCCCATTTTTTTTGCAGCCTTCGCAAGACCTTTTATCCTTAGAATATCTATTGCCCTTTCATAATCGCCATTAACTTCTTCAAGAGCTTTCTTGCAATCGATAAAAGGGGCGCCTGTCCTGTCTCTTATTTCCTTTACCATCTGCGCCGTGATATCACTCATTATCTGTCTCCTCAATATTTTCAGTCAGATCTGCAGAGTAAACTTCAGGACTTAAGCCCTTCCTCACTTCCTCAGCCTGACCGTATTCTTTGAACACAAAAACCTTCCTTTCCACGATAACCGGAGCTTTCGCTTCCTCAGGCTTTATGATCTCACCTGCCAGCACCCTCTGATCATAAATGTGTTTCCCCTCAAGACAAGCGTCTGCAACCTTGGAAGTGAAAAGCTTAATAGCCCTTATTGCATCATCATTACTTGGAATAATAATATCAGCATTAGAAGGATCACAATTAGTATCTACAACAGCTACGATCGGTATGTTAAGCTTCTTTGCTTCACGAACCGCGATATGTTCCTTTTTTGTATCTATAATAAACAGCGCTTCCGGAATTTTTTTCATGTTAATAACACCATTTAAAAGATATTCTAGCTTTTGAATTTCCCTCTTTAATCCCTTTGCTTCCTTCTTTGGAAGACGCTCCATCTGCCCCTCTGATTCCAAGCTTTTAAGTTCTAGTAGATAGTCAATACGAGAACGGATTGTGTGAAAATTAGTCAACGTCCCGCCTAACCACCGTGTATTTACGAATGGCATCCCGCATCTGATTGCCTCTTCAGCAATAATGCCCTGTGCTTGCTTTTTTGTACCAACTATTAGAATCTCACCGCCATCAGCCACTATCTCCTTTACAAAATTGAAGGCTTTTTTGAAAAGATTCACCGTTTGTTGCAAGTCGATTATGTGAATCCCATTCCGGCTTCCAAAAATAAACGGTTTCATCCTCGGATTCCAATGGCTTACCTGATGTCCAAAGTGCACGCCAGCCTCCAGCAGCTGCTTCATGCCAATTAATTCACCAACCTGAGTCTCTTCGACCATAAATACCTCCTAATTCATTTAACATGCAGACAAAATCTGAATTTATTAACATAAATTCCCATTTTTTTCAAGCTAATCTATAAGTCATGTATATTCTAATCGTACTATAAGAAATCTGATTTTATCTCAGAAGATCAATGTACCAAGGAATAAAAATTTAAGTAATATTTTAAATGCTATCAGTCGTAAGCACAACTGATAAAATATCGATTGATTCTATGAACTCAATGTCCCAATATTACAACATATTTGTCAAAATTAAGTTTGAGACCTTTTGTTTAACAAATCAAAAACTGCTATATTTACTAAAGATATAAAACTTAGGTATGACCAAGAGAGGGCTATCTACACATTAAATACCTGATAATAATAAATCCCAGCGCTGGTAATGGAAAAACACAAAATCTTATTCCATCAATTAAGTCCTTCTTAGATTCAAACAACATACGGTATGAACTTTGCTTCACATCCAAACCCGGTCAAGCAGCAGAATTATCGAAAGAAGGGGTCAACCAGGGCTTCACTCACATCGTTGCCGTTGGAGGAGATGGCACAGCTCATGAAGTCGTGAATGGTTTAGCCGGCTCCTCTGTGATCTTTGGAATGATTCCCTCGGGTAGCGGAAATGACTTTCCAAAGGCTGTCGGTATACCACTTGATATCAAATCAGCGATAGAATTGCTAGTTCGTAATGCGACAAGGCAAATCGACCTCGGAATGCTGGGGAACCAATTTTTCATAAATGGTCTTGGCATTGGCTTTGACGGCGCTGTTGCAGCTCGTTTCAGTAAAATGAAAAAACTCAGAGGGGAGATCGGATATCTATTGGGAGCCGTTGTTGAGGCAATCAGGTTCAGTGGTTTCCAGCTCGAGCTTAAGACTCCCGGCTGGAGCTTTCGTGGATACGCCTTACTTACGGGTGCTTCAAACGGTCAATACCATGGGGGCAATTTCAAGTTAGTACCCCAGGCCAGAGCAGACGATGGTCTCTTGGACATATATGTATTCGAAGACATGTCTTTGATAAGAAGGATTGTTAATTTGCCCAGGGTTCTTTTAGGAAATCATACGAAAATAAAAGGAGTGCATTTTAAGCAGGTATCCAAAGCTGAGATAACATTGGATCGCGAAATCCAAGCCCACATGGATGGAGAGCCCCTTTTGCTCAATCCCGGAACACATGTAATAAATGTATTTCCAAAAGCTTTGAGGATACTGTCACCGGTAAGCTAGAGAACCAAGGACTCCACAAGTTCAATCAGTCGGTGGTGGAAATGGTGGACACAAGGGGCCGTTTGCTCTAATTCTTGACATCATACCGTTATCCTCATGATTCATTATGTGGCAATGGTAAACAAAATTACCGCATATAATAGGGTCTCTAAAGTCAATTGCGATCCTTACTTCGGTCGGTGGATCTTCCGGATCGTTCTTATAGGGGAGATTAACCGTATCCTGATGGCC